>JBJEIW010000060.1:0-31938 GCA_051877435.1 Candidatus Ornithomonoglobus sp. | reverse complement strand
CAGTGGAGGTAACGGAAGCGCCGACGCCAACAGCGACAGTGGAGGTAACGGAAGCACCGACGCCAACAGCAACAGTGGAGGTAACGGAAGCGCCAACACCAACTGCTACGGCAGAGACGGTTACAATGACAAAATCAGAGGACGGAACAAAGCTTGTTATAGTGTCGTCAGAGAATTTTGACACGGCAGTATTAATCAGAGCCGTGTATAATGAAAGCGGTGCGCTTGAGGGCTTATCATTTGTTGAAGATGTAACAGCTCTTGAAAAGGGCAGTCCGACAGAGGTTGACCTTGACAGCACAGCTCCCGACAAAGGAAGTGTAAAATACCTATTGCTTGATTCGGTTGATAAGCTTAAAAGTCTAAGCCGGGCATTCATTGTTGACTAAGAGGATACAGTAGTGAAATATACAGCGGGCTGGGGCTGCGCAATGCAGCAGTATGAACCACAGGACATGCCGGAGACTTTGCTCTCCGGCTGTGTTATACGTCAGAAAATCAGAATGGCGGCAGGCGGAGACAGCATAAGGATTACGCTGTCTAATTATTACGGTGCTTCGGAGCTGGAAATTGCGGCTCTTAACATTGCAAAAGCGCTTGACGGGAGCGAAATAGACATGGGAACAGATACCCATGTGACCTTCGGTGGCTCAGGGAGCGTTGTAATACCGGCGGGAGGAAGGGCGGTATCTGATGAAATCGCATTTAAAGCTGCCGTTCTTGAAAGGCTTATGCTGACGATAAAAACCGGCAGAGTGCCGGAAAAGCTGACGGGACATTCAGGCGCGAGAACCACCTCCTACATAAGCAAAAACGCTGATGTATCGGATAAGCGGATCAATGCGGACGAGGAAAACGAGCACTGGTATTTCATATCGGGTGTTGATGTTTTTGCGGCGGAGGACTACGGCGTTATCGCATGTCTCGGTGATTCGATAACCAACGGACGGGGAGTTACAATAAACGCGGATAACCGCTGGACGGACGTGCTGCTTGAGCGCGTTATTGCGGCGGGAATGAAGCTTTCAGTTATAAATGACGGTATAGGCGGAAACGCGCTTAACGGCTATGGCTTGGGAGAGTGCGGAAGAATCCGTTATGAAAACGAGGTAAGGCGGCGCAGAGGATTGAAATATGTGATCCTTTTGGAGGGTATAAACGATATAGGCGCTCAGAAAGCTGACGTTTTCAGAGGTCCGGCGCGGTTCAGACCGGATGACGGCAAAATTACAACCGGCGTTATTGACGCGTATAGAGAGATTATCCGCAAGGCTCATGAGCAGGGACTGAAAATATTCGGAGGAACAATAACGCCCTGCGGCGGCAATACGGGCGCTATGGGAAATTATTATAACGAAACCTCCGAGGCAATGCGGCAGCGACTTAACGAATGGATACGCCGCAGCGGTGAGTTTGACGCGGTAATCGATTTTGACGCTGTTGTGCGTGACAGCGCGGAGCCGAGAAGGCTGCAAAAACGGTTTGACTGCGGCGATGGGCTTCATCTAAACCCTCTCGGCTACAGAGCGATGGGCGAATGTATTGACCTTGGACTATTTAAATGACATATATAAACAGGTGAGGACAGCTTATGACTTATTCAAAGCTTTGGCTTGATTATAAGCCGATAGAATATGATTTTACAGATATGAACAGAATTTACTGCCGTTCCTCCGAAAGAGCAATGCTTTCGGCGGCGGAAGAGCTTAAAAGGGCGATAGCTGAAATGAGCGGCAGCGAGCCGGAGCTTATCAGCGGCAGCAGCTGCGGCGGCAGCGGAATATATCTTGAATGCGCGGCAGGGGACGGAAAACACTATGATACTTTATCGCAGGCATACAGCATTACAGAGCGAGGGGGCAGAATAACAATAAGCGCAAAAAGCCCTGAGGGCGCGCTTTACGGCGCGTTTGACCTCATACGCAGAATACGCTGCAAAAAAACGATAAAGGGTATTTCGGAAACACACACTCCGTCCAACCCTCTGCGTATGCTCAACCATTGGGACAACGCGGATGGCTCAATAGAGCGCGGCTATTCGGGAAGCTCCTTTTTCTTCAGGAACGGAGAGCTTACGGTTAACGAAAGAACACGCGATTACGCAAGGCTTGCCGCGTCGGTCGGAATAAACGCGGTCGTCATAAACAACGTAAACGTGAAGGAGGAAGCGACGGATTTCATAACCGACAGATATTTCGGCAGTCTCCGCAGTCTTTCAGAGATATTTTCCGATTACGGGATAAGGCTTTTTCTGAGCGTGAATTATGCGTCCCCGATTGACATAGGCGGACTTGATACCGCAGATCCCTGTGATGAGCGTGTCATCGGATGGTGGGAGGAAAAGGCGGCGGAAATATTCAGAGAGCTTCCGCAGCTCGGCGGCTTTCTTATAAAGGCGGATTCGGAGGGGCGCCCCGGACCTTTTACCTACGGACGAAATCAGGCGGAGGGCGCTAATCTTCTCGCGAGGGCAATCAAGCCCTACGGAGGCATCCTTATATGGCGCTGCTTTGTATATAACTGCCGTCAGGACTGGAGGGACAGAAAAACCGACCGCGCCCGCGCGGGATATGATTATTTCAGGGAGCTTGACGGTGAGTTTGACGATAATGTGATATTGCAGATAAAGAACGGACCTATGGATTTTCAGGTGCGCGAGGCGATATCTCCCTTGTTCGGAGCAATGCCCGAAACAAATCAGATGCTTGAGGTGCAGCTTGCGCAGGAGTACACGGGTCAGCAGATAGATCTGTGCTATCTTATTCCGTGGTTTAAAGAGGTGCTTGGATTCCGTACACACAGAACGGAGCGGAGCGACACTGTGGCGGACTGCGTAAGCGGGAAAATGTATAATAACCGCCTGTGCGGCATGGCGGCGGTGTGCAATACGGGCGATGATTACAACTGGACGGGACATGACCTTGCCGCGGCAAATTTCTACGGCTTCGGGCGGCTCGCGTTCGACACGTCGCTTACGGCGGAGGAAATAGCGGAGGAATGGATAAGACTTACCTTAGGCAATACGGAGCCGGTTATCGGTACAATAAGCGGAATGCTCCTGAGCTCTCATGCAATCTATGAAAAGTATACGTCGCCCTTGGGCATCGGCTGGATGGTCACACCGCATTATCATTACGGTCCCGATATTGACGGCTATGAATACAGCCGATGGGGAACCTATCATTATGCTGACCGTGACGGAATAGGCGTTGACCGCACCTCGGCGGGTACGGGCTATGTGAATCAGTACAGCCGTACTGTGGCAGAGCTGTATGAGAGCCTTGAAAGCTGCCCCGATGAGCTTGTCCTGTTCTTTCATCATCTGCCGTATACACATGTTCTGCACAGTGGAAAGACGATAATACAGCATATTTACGATACTCATTTTGAAGGCGCAGAGGAGGCTGAGAAGCTTTATGAGAAATGGAAAACGCTCAGACCGTATATTGCGGAGGAGGTGTATGAACGCTGCGCGGAGCGATTTGAGCGGCAGATCGAAAACGCGCTTGAATGGCGGGATGTTATGAACACCTATTTTTACCGCAAGTCGGGAATAGCGGATGAAAAGGGAAGGACTATATATTAATTATGGCTGATAAATACTACACTAAGAAATTCAACGACGGATGGCGCTTTGCAAAGCTTGGCGCGGATTCCTCCTTTACGGATTTTGAGAAGGCGGAAAAGGAGCCTGTTTTTATTCCGCATGATATGATGATTTCAGACAGCAGAAATTTATACACGGACTGCTCAGGCTGGTATCGGAAGAGCTTTATGTGGATGCCGGACAGCTCAGAGGTGGTTTCGCTGCGCTTTGACGGTGTGTATCAGGAGGCGGAGGTGTATCTCAACGGCGCGCTTGTCAAGGAATGGAAATACGGCTATTCGGCATTTGACGCGTATCTTTCGGATAATCTGATAAACGGTGAAAATATATTGGCTGTAAAGGTGACCTTCAGAGCGCCCAACAGCCGATGGTACAGCGGCGCGGGAATTTACCGCGATGTCATGCTGAGAGTGCAGCCGAAAAACCGCATTGTGCTGGACGGCGTGTATATATCGCCCAAGTATGAAAACGGCGCATGGCGGCTCAGGACGGGAACGGAGCTTGAGACCGGCGGCGCGCTTACCCTGCGGCATACTGCATACCGCAGAAACGGCGGCGAGGTGATATGGGAATACGAGGGAGCGGTGTCCGCGGCGAGACATGAGGCGGAAGCCGTTATCGCAGCTCCGGAGCTCTGGGATATTGACAGTCCCGAGCTTTATATTATGAGAACAAGTATTGAAGAAAACGGTGAGGAAACGGAGTGTGTTTATAATACCTTCGGCTTCCGCAGAATTGAATTTCGTCCCGATAGCGGCTTTTGGCTCAACGGCAGGAATGTAAAGCTTAACGGAGTATGCGAGCATCACGACTTCGGATGTCTCGGCAGCGCCTTTTATACGGACGCGATGAGGCGCAAGCTGAGAATACTGCGGGAGATGGGCGTGAACGCTCTGCGTCTTTCACATAATATGCCCGCAACAAAGCTGATGGAGCTGACGGACGAGGAGGGCTTTCTTGTGATCAGCGAAGCGTTCGATATGTGGGAGCTGAGCAAAAACGAGTATGACTACGCGCGTTTCTTTAAGGAGTGGCATAAGGCAGACGTTGCCTCATGGATAAGACGCGACAGAAACAGTCCGTCTGTTATAATGTGGAGCATAGGCAATGAGATTTACGACACGCATATAAGCGGACGCGGACTTGAACTGACAAGGGAATTAAAGGCGGAGGCGGAAAAGCATGACCCGTATAAAAACGCGTATGTGACGCTGTGCTCAAATTATATGGCGTGGGAGAACGCGCAGAAATGCGCGGATGCGGTTAAGCTTGCGGGCTATAATTACGGCGCGGGAATGTATGGGGAGCATCACAGAGCGCACCCTGACTGGGTTATATACGGCAGCGAAACAGCGTCAACGGTACAGAGCCGCGGGATTTATCATTTTCCGCTCTCACAGCCGCTGCTTTCAGAGGAGGACGAGCAGTGTTCTTCTCTCGGAAATTCCTCAACGAGCTGGGGCGCAAGGAGTATTGACGAGTGCATAACCTCGGACAGGGACGCTCCGTATTCTATGGGTCAGTTTTTATGGTCGGGCTTTGACTATATAGGAGAGCCGACACCGTATCATACGAAAAATTCGTATTTCGGACAGATTGACACAGCCGGTTTTCCCAAGGACTCATATTATATATACAAATCGCAGTGGACGGATTACAGAACCAATCCTATGGTACATATATTTCCGTACTGGGATTTTAACGAGGGACAGACAATAGATGTAAGGGTATGCGCCAATGCACCGGAGGTAGAGCTGTTTAAGGACGGAGTAAGCCTCGGCAGACAGAGAATAGACCATGAGCGCGGAAAAAAGCTTACCGCGGATTACAGTATAAAATACAGCGCGGGAGAGCTGAGAGCGGCGGCATATGACGAAAACGGATGTGTGATAGCCGAAGCGCGCAGAAGCTCCTTTACGGAAGCGGCGGCGATTAACGTAAGCGCGGACCGCGTTAAGGCTCCGGCGGACGGCGAGTCGCTTGTGTTTATCGAGCTCGGCGCGGAGGACGCAAAGGGACGCGCGGTTGAGAACGCGAACAATCTTATAGATATATGCGTAAGCGGCGCGGGTGTTCTTGCAGGGCTTGACAACGGTGACAGCACCGATTATTCCTCATATAAATCCGCGTCTAAAAGACTGTTTTCCGGAAAGCTTCTCGCGGTCGTGCAGACTGCCGCGGAGCCGGGAAAGATAACGGTGTCTGTAAGCTCGGAGGGACTTCGCTCCGCGCGGCTTGAAATAGAGGTGGAGCCGGCAGAGCATGATGAGGGAACAGCCGATATAAGAGCCGCGGCATATGTCGGTGAGGGCGAGAAGAACCGCGTATTGGCAGCAAGGACAATCAGGCTTTCGGATAATGCCGGAAGCAAGGTCATAACAAAGGAGAACAGCAGCTTTGAGGTCAGAGCAGTATGTCTGCCGGAGGGAAGCATTGAGCAGGAGCTTATCTGGCAGGCGGTAAATGACGCGGGAGTAAAGTCAAATATAGCGTCTGTCAGCTCGCGGGGGAATACAGCCAAGGTCACGGTATTCGGTGACGGAGTCTTCCGTATCCGCTGTATGGCAAAAAACGGCTATGACAAGGTAAAGCTTATATCACAGCTTGACTATATCGCGCAGGGACTCGGCGAGGCGCGCATAAATCCGTATGAGTTCGTTTCCGGCAGCCTGTACGGCGCGTCAAACGGACAAATATCAAACGGAAACGAAAAAGGCATTGCGACTGCGAGGGAATGTACGTCGATAGTAGGCTTTAAGCGCGTTGATTTCGGACGCGATTCTGCAGAGGAAGTTGAGATACCGATATTTGCTTTGACCTCGGAGGAATACAGCCTAAGGATATGGGACGGCGATCCCGAAAACGGCGGCGAACTGCTTTGCGACGGTATCTATTGCAGGCCGTCGGTGTGGAACACATATCAGAGCGAGGTGTTCAGACTCAACCGCAGGCTGACGGGAATACACGACATCTATTTCAGTACGGAGGCGAAAATGCACATAAAGGGCTTTACCTTTATAAAAATAAGCCGCGCATTTGAGAAACTTGCCGCCGCGGACTGCGACAATGTTTACGGTGACAGCTTCCGTATTGATGACGGCGCGGTGAGAGATATCGGAAACAATGTTGTGTTCGATTTTAATGAGCTTGACTTTGAGGACGGAGCGGGAAGCATCACGATATGCGGAAAATCGCATACCCAAGAGAATACCATACATATCTGCTTTCGTGATGAATGCGGCGAGAAGCGTATAATCGCGGATTTTGCGGCGGGCGGCAGGATAAGACAATATCCGCTTGAAGGAATATCGGGCAGAAAGAATGTAAGTATAATATTTTTGCCGGGCAGTAATTTTGATATGGAATGGATACAATTCCGAAGAAAACAGTAACAGACCCTATAGTATAACTATAATGTGTGCTTGTGAAAATATATAAAAATTGCAAAGAGGATACTTGAAAAATTGTGGATTTTGTGTTATTATAAATATATATTGGAAAAATAACGGAAATCCACGGATGTTCCGTAAAAGGGGGTCAGCGTCACAGTGCTTAAAATACTTCTGGCAGATGATGAGCCGCGCGTGCTTGAAGAGCTCAGGGGCATGATCGACTGGGACGGGCTGGGTTTAGAAATTGCGGGAGAAGCGGCTGACGGTAAGACAGCGCTTGATATGATTAACAGTATACAGCCCGATATTGTCATAACGGATATAAATATGCCCGAGATGTCGGGGCTTGAGCTGCTGAAGATATGCTCTGATAAGAAATACAGACCGGAATTTCTGATGCTTTCGGGCTGCGGCGAGTTTGAGTATGTCCGTTCCTCAATGAAATACGGCGCTGTGCGCTTTCTTACAAAGCCCGCCGACGCGGAGGAAGTGACGGGCGCCTTGCGCGATGTAAGTGAATTTATATATGACAAGCGCGAAAACAAACGCTTTCAGAACGAGGCGCTTGACGCGGTAAAGCAGGAAACCTTTCAGAGGATATTGTTCGGCGAGACCGATGAAATACTCTATAGGCGCGCCTGCTTTCTGCTCGGAATATCGGAGAAGGAGCCGATACATATAACGGTATTAAGGGCGATGAACGGCATTTCGGATAAGGATTACGAGAGCTTTAAAAACGATATAAGATATCTTGTATATGAGGACGGGATGGTGAGCTTCTCAATAGGCGACAGGACCGCCGTATTGCTTGACAGAAATATTGATTCGCCGGAGGGCGGAAAAATCGCGCAGATTGCTTCGGGATACTTCACGGGCGTGTATACGGCAGATGCGGAAAGCCTATCGGAGCTGCCGGAATTGTACCGCGCCGCGATAGACAATTTTGCGGTGCCCAGCGAGGGTGTTGTTCCTATTACCCGCTCAGACGGAAAAAGATTAAAGTATAAGGGTAATCCCGACGAGGTTCTGAGGCTTGCGATGAGCGGAAAGACAGAGGAGGCATTCGCAAGGATCGACAGCGATATCGAGGAAATACAGCGCAGCGGAGGCGGAATTGCAAATGCCTCCGGTTATGCGTCCGCGATGCTCATTTCGATGTGCCGCAGCGCCAATCCTGCCGGAATCAATATGGAGGAGCTTTTTGATGACGCGCTTAACGCTGTGAATAATTCATATGACTGTAAAACAATACAGATGCTCTGCCGTGAATGTCTGGAGCTGTTCATACAGGTTGCCGGAAGGCTTGACGAGCTCGGAGCGGTTGCTATGACCGGGGATATTATAGAATACATAAAGGAGCATTACTCTGAGGATCTGACCCTGATAGGCATATCTAAAAATATGCATCTCAATTCGGGTATTGTAAGCAAAAGCATCAAAAGCGGAACGGGAATGAAATTTAATGATTATCTCAATTTTGTACGAATACAGAACGCAAAGCGTCTGATTCTTAATTCAAATACAAAAATTTCGCAGATAGCGTACGATGTGGGCTATAATGATTATTACTATTTCACAAGCAAATTCAAAAAGCTTACCGGAGAGCTGCCGTCCGATTACAGAAAAAAGCAGAAAACAGAGGAGTGAACGGAGAATGTACAAGGTAATAACGGCCGATGATGAACACTTTGTGCTTGAGGGTCTCGAGCTTATGGTAGACTGGAAGGGCTGCGGGTTTGAACCGGTAGCATCGGCTGATGACGGGAGGAAGGCATATGAGCTGATAAAGCAGCTTAAGCCCGACCTTGCCGTGCTTGATATACATATGCCGGAGCTCAGCGGAATAGATATTGCAAGAAGGGTAAAGGAGGAAGGAATAGATTGTCAGGTTATGATGCTCACCGCATACGCCGACGTTGAGCACGCGCGGGAGTGTCTTAAATACGGAGTTAAGCATTATGCGGTAAAGCCTATCGCCCCGGAGGAGATTCACGAGGCGCTTGCGGATTATAAAAAGATACTTGACAGGCAGACAGGAAGACGCGCGCTTGTTGAGGAGCAGGTGAAAAACGGCATAAAAAGCGAGGGAGCAAAAAAATGCGTTATAGCCGCGGCAAAAGGAAATTCCCGTAATATTGCAGGAGGCACGATTTTAGATCATGCGGGAGGTATAATTACGTATCTTGTTACAGGTGATGCGGAGCTGTTCTTTAAGGAATTGGTAAAAAATGACAGCAGTATAATAGGCTGCTGCATCTCGGGTAATGATACGGAGCAGTGCAGAAGGGCGGCGGTCAGCTCTCTTATACGAATACTCTGCGCGGAGCCCGGAAAGCTGTACAGCGCATCCGGGCACGGAAGCAATAAAATAACCGCGTCGGATTTCGGGCGGTTTGCGGACAGGCTGAATGAAAGCATAGATTTCGGTGATGAAAAGGCAGCGCTGAGTGTGATAGACGAATTTTTTTCGCTTTTGCCGGACTGTGCCTATCCCCTGCAGTACGCGCGGGCATTTTACGCTTATATGGATATGCGGCTTGAGCGCGAGGAGGTAAAGCTCAGTGATGAGGACGACTTGTCCGAGCGGACGGAAACCGAAAAAATAAACGAGCTGAATATACTGGCGGATTTCTATAATACGGTATCGGATATGTGCCGTATTGCAATAAGCCGGGTAGTAAGGCAGAGGACGGACAGCGCCGAAGGTTCTTTTGAGATTATAGAAAAATACATACGCGAGCATTTCAGGGAGCAGATAGTTATAAAGGACCTTGCGAAGCTGATTTATACAAGCCCCGGCTATCTCGGAACGGTGTTCACAAAGAAAAAGGGTGTGAGCATAAAGGAGTATATTCACAGTCTGCGCCTTGAGGAGGCGGTAAGGCTGATGACCGAGGACAGGGACAGACCGATAAGCGATATTGCTTACGCTGTAGGCTATAACAATTATAACCATTTCTTCCTCAGGTTTGAAAAGCGGTTCGGTATGCCGCCGCTTGAATATAAAAAGCTTTTTAATACATAATGCACAAATTTTTGTAGATATAATATCATTAATTTGTTAATTGCACTAACCCCCATAAATGTTATATAATAGCAATAGCATAAAAAAGACGGACGGTCCGGATATTATAAATGAACGGAAAACAAAAAGCACCGGCAGATCCGCAAAAATTATAAACAAGAAAGGGGTTTTATTTTATGCGATTCAAAAAATTAACGGCATTGCTTGCAACGGCGGCAATGTTGGGAACAATGGCGGTTGTACCGATGTCTGCCGCTGTAGCTCAGGCAGAGGAAACGGATTCGTCAATAATCACTTTGTTTGCTCCGAGCGGAACAGAGGGTTACAGTGAGTTCATGGCTTATAGCGAAGCAAACGGAACGGTTACGGCAAACAACGGATGGGTGACATTCAATCAGAATGACGGCTATGGCTGGAATGAAGCAAACGGTATAAAGGTAGATGTAACGGAATACCTTAAAAATGCCCAGAGCGGAGGACAGTTTGAGGTTTCCTTGAAATTTACAAGCTATTACTGGGGGAACACTAATGTCAGCATATATTTTGAAACTGCGGACGGTGTAAAAACCAATCTAACCACTACCACAGAGGTTGGTACAAACGGAACGGAGCAGGAGGTAACTGCAAACGGTACATATACCTTTAGTGATGATGACACGATATATCTCTGTATGATACATCCTTCGGGAACCCAAAGCTACAGCTACTTTAATTTCAGCGGCACACAAAAGGGTACGGTTATAGAGCCGGAAGAGCCAGTCGAATTAGTAACGCTTTTTGCTCCGAATGGTCTGGAAGACTACAGCAGATTTGAAGGTAATGCCGACGGAACGACCACACCCAATAACGGCTGGGTTACATTTGAGGGTGCTTCGGGCTGGAACTCGGCGAATGGTATAAAAGTAAATGTTACGGAGGAGCTTAAGAACGCTAAGAGCGGCGGACAGTTTGAGGTTTCCTTACAATTCACAAGCTATTACTGGGGTGACACTAACGTCAGCATATATTTTGAAACTGCGGAGGGTGTAAAAACCAATCTTACCACTGCCACAGAGGTTGGTACAAACGGCACAGCACAGGCGGTAACGGCAAGCGGAGCATTTAGCTTTGCAGAGGATGATACCATATATCTCTGCGTAACGCATCCTTCGGGAAGCCACAGCTACAGCTATTTCACATTAAAGGGCGAAAAGGCTGAGACACCGCAGACGACAACTCACGAGGAAGGCTTTGCGTTCTCAGCGCCGATTACATTAGATGAATTACAGAAAGCAACAATAACCGTAACAAAGAGCGAAAACGGTACAGAAACAACATCAGAGCCGATTGACTTCAGTACTGTAACAGCAGGCGAAGGAGAAGCAATATTGGGAATTATTATTACAAACATTCCTGAAGGCATAGCAATAACAAGCATTAATATAGATTAACGGAGGTATTGGGAAATGAAAGAATACAGAAAGCCTGAGATGAATATATCCGTATTTGATGAGGAAAATATCTGCACAACAGCGTCATTGACAGCTGAAAAGGTTGAGGATCCGAACACAATTAGAGCTGCTGCGGCAGAAATAAGCTTTGATGCCCTTAGATGGGTATATTAAGCAATAAATAAGACACAGGGCGTTCCAAGCCGGGGCGCCCTGTTTTTGCGGGCAAAATTATCTATAGCTGAATATAAATTTGTGAATTTACTGTTTGAGCGCGGTGTGATATAATAATCGTGAGATATAATATAGACTGTTATAAAGGAGCGGTATGTATGAATTATAGGAGGATAGCGGCTGCGCTCTGCACAGCGTTATTGACCGTGGGGATAACCGTAAACGCGCAGGATAACGCGGCGCAGTGGCGCGCTGCTGTGGAGGAGAGCTATGAGGGCGGAAGCTCTGTGCTAAATTACACGGTTTATAATGATAATGATACCGCGGAGGTTGCGGTCATATCAAGCTGCCCTGATGATAACGGCGGCTACACCGTAAACGGCGTACAGTACTGCGGACAGAATTATCAGGGCTCGCCGGACGGCGGAATACGCGCCAATATAACGGCATATGTGAAGAACGGCGACAGGCTGCGGCTGAGTATGGAATACAGGTCAGAGGCATACGGCGAAGCGGTGTTCGGAATCAATCCCTTTATTGAGATAAGGCATATCGGGGGAGCGTCCGATATATATGAGCTGACAGACGCGGGCGGCGCGGACAGGTGGACGGTATATGTAAGCAATGAAACAGCGGAGCTTGAAATAAAGGATACTGACAGCGTTGAACTGGTTATAAAGAACACGCGCGGCTACTGGCATATAAGGAATCTGAGGCTTGAGAGGTATGGCGCGGAGGATTTTCTGCAGAGCCTTGTGATAGACGGTCTTGACGGAAACCGGCTGACGGAGGGAACCGTTACCGTAAACGGCTCCGCGGCGCAGAACGGAGGCACGCTGTATGCCGCGCTTTATAAGGACAGCATACTGAGCGGGATAAATAAGCTCGGCCGGAGCGGAGAAACCTTTTCGGGCGCGTTTGAAGTGTCGGGAGAGGACGGACTTAAAATAATGGCATGGGATGAGAATATGAAGCCGTATATGAAAAGCGTCAGCGTGACGGCTGACGGAAGCGGCAGCTACGGGAAGGAGAATGAGATAATGGCAATTAAGGACGCGTATACGGACTGCTTCCTTATGGGAAATATATATAATACAAAAAATCTTTACGGAAGCGACAGGGAGCTGCTTTTGAAGAACTTTAACGCGATAACCGCGGAAAATCTTATGAAGCCGCAGTATACCGCGCCTGCAAAGGGAAGCTGGAATTTTGCCGATACCGATACCATGCTGGACTTTGCGGAGGAAAACGGACTGCGTGTAACAGGTCACACGCTCGTATGGCATCAGCAGACGCCGTCATGGATTACGGAGGGTACAGCGGCAGAGGTGTCGGAGAATATGAAGGAATACATAAATACCGTCGTCGGACACTGCAGGGGCAGGGTATCGGGCTGGGATGTGGTAAACGAAGCGCTCAGCGACAGTCTGTATAAAAAGCCCGCATCATGGGAGGAGGGGCTGAGAACCGACTCGCCGTGGTATACCGCGACAGGCAATAAGGAATATATTTATAACGCGTATATATGGGCGCATAATGCGGACCCGGAGGCGGAGCTGTACTATAATGATTACAATCTTGATAACCCGTATAAGCGCGAGGCGGCGGCTCTGCTTGTAAAGCATGTAAATGACAGATATAAGGCGGAATATAATACGGATAAAAATCTTATTACGGCTGTAGGAATGCAGTCGCACTATCATCTGCTTACGGACATAAGCGCGGTGCGCGCGTCAATTGACCGTTTCCGTGAAATCGGAATTCATGTGAACATATCAGAGCTTGACGTGTGCCTTAAGCAGGTGCTTGACAACGGTCTTGGGGACAGCTCCGGCGGAGTGACGCTCACTCCGGCGCTTGAAGTGCGTCAGGCGGCAAAATACGCGGCGCTTATGAGCCTTTATAAGGAAAACGCGGATATAATAGACCGCGTAACCTTCTGGGGCTACAGCGACGGCGCAAGCTGGAGAGCCGCTCAGTATCCGCTGATGTTTAATGCCGATCTGTCGCCGAAGAAGTCATATTACGCGATTATAACGCCTGAAAATTATAAATAATAATTGACATCGGGCGCGTGCGGATGTTACAATATATTGAGAATAATATGAAGGAGAAACTTACCATATGAAAGAGCTTAAATATCTTGACGAAAGTCTTACGCTTGAGGAGAGAGCGGAGGATTTAACGCGTCAGCTTACTGTAAAGGAAAAGGCGGAGCAGATGCTGCACAGGGCAAAGGGAGTCAAAAGACTCGGCATTCACCCGTATAACTGGTGGAATGAGTCGCTGCACGGTGTTGCGAGAGCCGGCACCGCTACGGTATTTCCTCAGTGCATAGGTCTGGGCGCTACGTTTAATGTGCCGCTTGTAAATAAGATTGCAGACATAACCTCGACAGAGGGCAGAGCAAAATACAATGTTCAGAGCGCGCACGGCGATTATGATATATATAAGGGCTTGACGTACTGGACGCCAAATATAAATATTTTCCGCGATCCGCGCTGGGGCAGAGGACATGAAACCTACGGAGAGGACCCGTATCTTACGTCACAGATGGGGCTTGCGTTTGTCCGCGGTCTGCAGGGGGACGGAAAGCATCTGAAAATTGCCGCCTGCGCGAAGCATTTCGCGGTTCACAGCGGACCGGAGGCTTTAAGGCATGAATTTGATGCCAAAGCGTCAAATAAGGATATGGAGGAAACCTATCTTCCCGCGTTTAAGACTCTGGTGCAGGAGGGAAAGGTGGAAACCGTTATGGGCGCCTACAACAGAACCAACGGGGAGCCGTGCTGCGGAAGCAAAACGCTGCTCAAGGATATTCTGCGTGACGAATGGGGCTTTAAGGGGCATGTTGTGTCCGACTGCTGGGCGGTAAGGGATTTTCATGAAAATCATAAGGTGACAAAGAACAATGAGGAATCCGTCGCTCTGGCTCTGAAAAACGGCTGCGACCTTAACTGCGGCTGCACCTATGAGTATCTCATGAAGGCATATAATAAGGGGCTTGTAACGGAGGAGGATATAAACCGTTCCTTTAAGCGTCTTGCGATGACATGGCTCAAGCTCGGAATGTTTGACAAGGAAACAGAATATGACGATATTCCGTACAGCGCGGTTGCGTGTAGGGAGCACCGGGAAACCGCGCTTGAGGCGGCAAGACAGAGCATGGTGCTGCTCAAAAACGACGGCATACTTCCGCTCGGAGACAGAATTAAGACAATCGGCGTAATAGGTCCGAATGCCGACAGCCGTGAAGCGCTTGTAGGCAATTACAACGGAACCCCGCTTAAATATGTGACGGCGCTTGAGGGGATTATGGACGAGGCGGAGGAGCGAGGGATTCGCGTTATGTACTCCGAGGGCTGCCACCTGTGGAAAAATAAGATAAGCAACCTGTCTCTTAATGAGTATGACCGTGAAAGCGAGGCGCTCACAATTGCGGAGCAGTCGGATGTCGTTGTGCTTTGCCTTGGCCTTGACGCCACAATAGAGGGCGAGCAGGGCGACGCGGGCAACGAGTTCGGCTCGGGCGATAAGCATGATTTGCAGTACCCGGCGGTTCAGCGTCATCTTCTTGAAACGGTGATTTCCGCGGGCAAGCCGGTAATTCTTGTTTCAATTTCGGGAAGCGCGATGGATATGCGCGCGGCGGACGAAAAATGCGCGGCGGTTATTCAGGCATGGTATCCGGGCGGCGAAGGCGGCGCGGCCGTGGCTGAGCTGCTGTTCGGAAAATATTCACCGTCGGGAAAGCTGCCGGTAACGGTATACCGCCAAACGGAGGACCTGCCGGAATTTACCGACTACAGTATGGAAAACCGCACCTACAGATATTTCAAAGGAACGCCGCTTTATCCGTTCGGCTACGGTCTGTCATATACAAGCTTTGAATATATTGGCGGAGGCGAGCTTAATATGGCGGAGGAAATAACGGTTGAATGTAAGGTCAGAAATACAGGCGGCACGGACGGCTATGAAAAGGTTCAGCTTTACGCGGCGCCGATAGCGCCGGAATGCCGTGTGCCGAAGTCGGAGCTTAAGGGCTGTAAGGCTGTATATCTTAAAGCGGGAGAGGAGCAGACAGTAAGCTTTACCGTTAAGCGGGAGGAACTGCTTCTTGTAGACGAGGACGGAAACCGCTTTGAAACAAAGAACGGCTTCAGACTGTTTGTAAGCGGAGGTCAGCCGGATGAGAGGACACGTGAGCTGACGGGCGTAAAGCCGGCCGAGTTTATTCTGAAATAAAATGAGTGTTAAAAAACTGCGCCGCCGCGTCAGTGAAGCGCTGCTTGGATATATAAACAATAAATCACTTATGGCAAAGTTTATTATAATATTTGTTTTTTGTGTGTTTATGCCGATTATGCTGTCCAGTATCATATTCTCATATAATATTAATAAGAATTTTTATGAGCATGAGTCGGACAGCCTGTCCTATTTTGTTAACAGCAGCGCTTCGGAAATCAACAGCATATTTGACGAGGCTATTTCGCTGAGTCATGTCATTGCGAATGACAAGACCATAGAGGAGCTTGCGGGGAAACGGTTCGGCTCTCCTGCGGAGTATTACAGCTATCTTACGGAGAATAAGCCGGGAGACTATTTCGGCGTGTATGTAAGCCGGAAGGGCAGTATAGACGACGCTATTGTTTATCTTGATAACGATACACTGCTCAACGGCGGTCTTATATGGAAGATTACGGAGACAGAGAAAAACAGCAGCTTTTATAAGGACCTAAGGGACGGGCAGAACAGTATTATACTGTGCAATGAAGAGTATGTAAACAGTCAGGGCAGCGTCTATAACGGACCCGGTATACAGGAAAGGCTGTGCTTTATACGAAAGCTTTATTACGGCAGTCCGGGCGGAAGTATGCCCGGTTATATAAAAATCAGTCTGAATATGGGCGCGGTGAGAAAGGCGCTGCTAAAGGATACGGATTATATGTCGGTTTATCTTGTGAACGATGAAAAGGATCTTGTCTATGTTCCCCAGGAGAATATGTTTTATAAAGGGGAGCATTATATGCAGGGCATAGACGCGGACAGGCGCAATATCATTTCGGAAACCGGCTTTAACAATATATCCTATCTGAAAAGCTGGAGGCTTGTGGGTGTTTATGACAGCAGCAGAATACGGCAGAAGCAGATTACCAACGTGCTGCTTGTGCTGCTTGTAAATATTATCATCGGTATGCTCATGATGTGTGTCGTATACCTTATATACCGCTCCTACAGCGACAGGATTACTCGGCTTCAGATGTCAATGCGTGATGTGGAAAACGAGGTTTTCAATACCGTTGACGGCAGCAGCGGGACAGATGAGATAGGGGCTCTGACAGCTACATATAATCATATGGTTAATAAAATAAATGTGCTTATAAATGACGTATATAAGCTTGAAGCCGAGAATAAGAGTACGGAGCTGGAGAAAACCCGCGCCGAGCTGAGGGCATTGCAGAGTCAGGTCGATCCGCACTTTATATTTAACGTATTGAACGCTATTCTTGTATCATCCGTAAAAAACGGCTATACCGGCATTGTACCGCAGATTTCGGGGCTTTCAAAAATGATAAGACGGCTTTTGGACTGGTCGGATGACAGCGAGCCGCTCTCAATCGAAATCGACTTTATCGAAACCTATTTGCAGCTTGAAAAATTCCGGTTCGGAGACAGGTTCAATTATGATATTAATATAGAAAACGGCGCCGACAAGTGTAATATGCCCAAAATGGTTGTACAGCCGCTTATAGAAAACGCGTGCCGTCACGGTCTGCAGGGAAAGGCCGGTGACAGATATGTGAGCGTATATGCCGGACTGACGGATGGGGCGCTTACCGTGGCGGTCGAGGATAACGGCAAGGGCATTCACGCCGACAGACTTAAAGAAATACAAGACGGACTTGAAGCCGAGGACTTTGACGGACATATCGGAGTAAAAAATGTATACCGCCGTCTGAAGCTGTATTTCGGAGACAGAGCTGATATGCGGATAAGCTCCGAGGAAAATAAGGGGACGCGGATTGTTATAAAAATATATGCTGTGTAGATTGCAACAAAAGCTTAAGCAGAGACGGTATTCATATCGCCTCTGTTTTTAAATTTTGTTTTTTTCCATATAATATTATTATTTTGATAATTCAAAAAAAAGACGGTTTGATTTATAATATTCTATAGGAATTAAATTTGTATGAGGAGGACTATTTTGATGAAAAGACAGATAAAACAGATTATAGCATACTCGCTTGCGGCTGTATCGCTTGTGTCGCTTGCGGGCTGCGGTTCGTCAGATACTCAGACAGGAGACGGCACACAGACGCATTTTTCGGTATTTGTAAAGGATACGTCAAATCCGCCCAGTGACGATAATAAGATTCTTAAAAAAATCGAGGATGAGCTTGGCTATACCTTTGATTTTGAATATCTTGTAGGCAATATAGATGAAAAGATGGGCGTTATGATTGCGGGCGGAGATTATGATGATCTCGTTGCGTGCAGCGATACAAAGCTGATTGAGGCGGGAGCGCTCGTGCCTATGGATGAATACATTTCCGAGGAGGAAACGCCTAATCTTTATACGCATATATCGACGATAAAGAAAAAGATTACATATGACGACGGGCATATTTACATTCTTCCCAACTATAACCGACTTTACGGCGAGGATAATGAAACCACCTATCAGGGTCCGGCGTTCTGGATACAGAAGGCGGTGCTTGAGGATGCGGGATATCCTGAAATAAAGACGCTCGATCAGTATTTTGAGCTGATAGAAAGCTATAAGGAAAAGAATCCGCAGATAAACGGAATGGATACAATAGGCTTTGAGGCTCTTACAACAACGGGCTATGAGTGGGTGCTTACAACCGCTCCGAACTATCTCGCGGGCAACCCGAACAACGGCGGCGTTATAGTTGATAACGATACCTATGAGGCGCATATCTACGCTACCGATGATATATCAAAGAAATACTACGAGAAGCTCAATGAGGAATATTCAAAGGGCATAATTGATCCCGAAACCTTCACGCAGAACAAGGATCAGTATCTTTCAAAGATTTCATCGGGACGCGTTCTCGGTATGTTTGACCAGCACTGGGTATTCGGCTCGGCTGAGAACAGCCTCAAGCAGCAGAATCTGATCGAAAGACAGTATGTTCCGCTCCCGATTACATATGACGAGAGCATAGAGCCGTGGTACAGAGACCAGGCGGTGCTCAATGTCAATCAGGGCTACGGCATATCGGTTAACTGCAAGGATCCCAAGGCTGCCGTAAAGATGCTTGACACCTTCCTTTCAGAGGAATGGCAGAAAATATTCCAGTGGGGTATTGAAGGCGAGGATTACCTCGTAAATGATGAGGGCAGAATTTACAGAACGCCGGAAATGAGAGAGGAACAGTCGGATCCGGTATGGAAGACAAAGAATAAGATTGAGGCGTTCTATTCCGATCTTCCGAAGATACAGGGAACCTTCTCCGACGGCAACGGAACAACAACCTCAAAGCAGGTTGAGGAGTTCCAGGCGAGCCTGAGCGATTATGATAAGAATTTCCTTGACAGCTACGGCAAAAAGTCATGGATGGAATTTCTGAACCCCGAAAAGGAAAATCCGGTTTACTATCCGGCATGGGATATAGACCTTGTTGACGCATCGGCTGCCGACTATGCAAACCAGAAGCTTACAGACGCGGCGGTAAAGCATCTTCCGAAGGTTATCATGTCAGGCGGTGATTTTGAGTCAGAATGGAAATCATATGTTGATGAGATAGCAGGTATTGATGTAAAGTCATATGAGGATCGCATAAACGAAGTCATCAAGTGGAGAGTCGAGAACTGGACAGAGGAATAAGGGCATATGTCAGGCATAGGGCGGAGTATATCCGCCCGTGCTTTATTAAACGAAAGGATGTGAGGCCGCATGAAGGCTGTAAAAAAGACTGAAGAAAAGCCGAGGGGCAGTATGACGTTTCTTCAGAAATGCGCGCGGCAGAAGGTTCTGATTGCAATGGTTGCGGTCCCGGTCATTATAAAAATACTGTTCGCATATCTTCCGCTTGTGGGCTGGACTATGGCATTTCAGAATTTTAAGCCTGCAAAGGGACTGGTTTTCGGTCAGGAATGGGTAGGACTTACCAAGTTTAAGTTCCTGTTCAGCGACAGCGTGTTCTTAACTGATATAAGAAACACGCTTGCCATGAGCTTTATAAATCTTATTCTTGGATTTGTAACCGCAATATTTCTCGCGCTTATTCTTAACGAGGTTAAGAATATGGCATTCAAAAGAACAATCCAGACGATTTCGTATATGCCGCACTTCCTGTCATGGGTTATAGTTGCCGGTATAGTTCAGAATACGCTTTCAACCGACAGCGGTATTGTAAACGATTTGCTTTTGAAATTCGGTATTATAGACTCGAAGATCAACTTCCTCGGCGATCCGAAATACTTCTGGGGCATTGTCGGAATATCAAATGTCTGGAAGGAGGTCGGCTGGAATACGATTATTTATCTTGCGGCAATGAGCTCGATTGACACCTCTCTCTATGAGGCGGCGGCAATCGACGGAGCGGGAAGATATAACAAGATGCTGCATGTAACCCTTCCGGCTATAAAGAGCACCTTTGTAATACTTCTTATCATGAATATAGGTCATATCCTCGAAGCCGGCTTTGAGGTACAGTATCTGTTGGGAACCGGTCCCGTGCAGGAGGTTTCCGAAACCATTGATATTTTCGTTCTCAAATACGGTCTGCAAAAGGGCGACTACGGTCTTGCAACCGCGGCAGGTATATTCAAGAGTATAATAAGTATTATCCTTGTATTCGGAGCTAACTGGATTTCGGGTAAGCTCGGCGAAGAAAAGCTTGTATAAGGGGGGAACTGTGATGAGGAAAAAGAAAAAGCTGAGACAGGAAAACGGTGTTGAGAATGTGATTTATACAACGCTCAGCACAATATTTCTTTTGTGTCTTGCGGTAGTCACGGTATATCCGATACTGAATACCCTCGCCGTTTCGCTCAATGACGCGACTGATACAATCAGAGGCGGCATATATCTGTGGCCGAGAATATGGACACTCAATAACTATAAAACAATATGGGCAACCCAGAAGCTCGGCAGCGCGTTCATGGTATCTGTGACGAGGACCGTAATCGGCGCCGGAATTGACGTAGCGCTCACAGCGATGGTTGCATATACGCTTACAAGAAAGAATTTTGTTCTCGGCAAGTTCGTAACTCTGCTGTATGTGCTCACGATGTATGTCAATGCCGGACTTATTCCGGGATATATGATAAGGAAATCATTCGGTCTGCTTAATAATTTCCTTGTGTACATTATTCCGGGAGCGGTAAGCGCGTTTAACCTTATAGTTGTGCGCACATATATGAAAACGATTCCGGTAAGCCTGCACGAATCCGCGGAAATTGACGGAGCGGGAGAATTTACAATATTTTTGAAAATTATGCTTCCGCTTTCAATGCCGGTTCTCGCAACCGTAACACTGTTCAGCGCGGTAGGTCAGTGGAATCAGTGGTTTGATACAATGATTTATTGCAGCAGCACACCGAGTCTGCATCCACTTCAGTATAAGCTTATGGCGGCATTGCAGTCGTCAATGAACCAGAGCGGCGCGAGCACGGCTAATGTGGTAAATACCGAGGCGGCGTCAAATCAGGTAACGCCGGTATCCATACGAGCCGCGACCACAATAGTTGCCGCAGTTCCGATACTCATTGTATATCCCTTCCTGCAAAAATATTTTGTTACGGGTATGACGGTGGGCAGTGTAAAAGAATAATCTATAAGGGTGCTGCAGAAAATAGGAAACAGTTGCAATTGGCGTGGAAATAATATGATATAAACAGCATAGGACGGCGCAGTATTCGCCGTCCTATGCTGTATTTACTTTAAATCCTCCGCCATCGTCTTGCTGCCGAGCTTTGAAAGCAAAAAGTCATTAACCGCATGCTATATAGTACCATAAGGTATTGACATGTTAGAAAATTTTTTTTGGATTATTGAAAAAACTATTTCATTATAATCATCCATTCCTCCGCCAGTCTTTCAACCGACCATGCCGCATTTGCGGGGGAGGTGGACGGAAGATATATCGCCCCGCGTCCGAGAGCCTCTCTTTGGTATTTAATATAGTATTTTTCCGAGGCTCTGCCGTTTACAAAGATTTTTTCTATGGGCGCAGTGTTAAGAATGGGTGTGAGGTCGTTGGGAACAACGTTCTTTATGGAGCTGTCGGAGCTTCCGGTGATTTCGCAGGAGGCGATAACGTCCCAGAGTGCTATATGGTTTTTATGGAGAAAGCCCTTTTTCTCGTCAATGGTTTTCGGCTCATCACATTCAAAAACCAGTGACATTACCTTCCAGAAACGATTCTGAGGGTGTCCGTAAAAGAAATTCTGCTCCCGTGATTTTACGGACGGAAAGCTGCCGAGTATTAATATTGTTGAATTTTCATCGTATAATGGCGGAAACGGATGCACAATCATGCGTATTATCTCTCTTTCTATATATTAGTATATATGGAATTATATCATATAAGCTTGGAAAAAGCAAATTTCCGTTAAACGCTTGACAAGGAAACTGAATTGCGTTATAATTATTCTACAATAAACACAAAGGGGTGTGAGGTTTATGCCGATTAAGATTGCTGACAAGCTTCCGGCTACAAGACAGCTTGCAAAGGAAAATATATTCGTTATGACGGAAAAGCGTGCCGCACAGCAGGATATCCGTCCGCTCAAGATTGCGATTGTAAACCTTATGCCGGAAAAGATTAAAACCGAAACGCAGCTTTTAAGACTTCTTTCAAACTCGCCGCTTCAGGTTGAGGTAGATCTTGTGCAGATGACCTCGCATGTTTCAAAAAACACATCGGACGAGCATCTTACAAACTTCTATAAGACCTTTAAGGATATAAAGGGACAGAAGTATGACGGAATGATTATAACCGGAGCGCCGGTTGAAAATCTGGAATATGAAGAGGTTGATTACTGGTCCGAGCTTACAGATATAATGGAATGGTCAAAGACTCATGTAACCTCGACGCTCCACATATGCTGGGGAGCGCAGGCGGGGCTTTATTATCATTACGGTATACCTAAGTATCCGCTTCCGGAAAAGTGTTCCGGTGTTTATCGTCACAGGGTGAGAAGAAGCACCTCAAAGCTTGTGCGCGGCTTCGACAGCATTTTCTACGCGCCGCATTCACGGCATACGGAGGTAAGAGAAGAGGATATTGCAAAGGTGCCGGAGCTTGAAATCCTTGCGGATTCAAAAGAGGCGGGAGTATATATTGTAACGGTTGCAAAGGGCAAGAGAATATTTGTAATGGGTCACAGCGAATATGATGCGGATACTCTGAAAAATGAGTATGAAAGGGATAAGGCAAAGGGAATGAACCCGAAAATCCCTGTTCACTATTTTTCAAAGGATGATCCTTCAAAGAAGCCTGTTGTGCGCTGGCGTTCACACGCGCATCTGCTGTTTGCGAACTGGCTCAACTATTTTGTATATCAGATTACACCGTATAATATTGACGATATTAATTAATGATAAATATTGTTAAATTAAAACGAATATCAACAGACAGCGCGGCAGTAATTATAATTGCCGCGCTGTTGTATAATTGACATGACACTCGCATGAAAGAGGGGAACGAAAATAGCTGTTAAAACAAAATCGGTATATATATGTAACGAATGCGGCTATAAGTCGCTGAAATGGATGGGTAAATGTCCCGGCTGCAATAAGTGGAACACATTGGAGGAAACTCTTGAAACGCCGTCCGCGAAAAAAACGTCCGCGACAGCCGGCGCGGGAATGAACGCGGTAAAGAGTGCGCTGAACCGTCCGCAGCAGATAACGGAGGTAAAACGGGGGTATGAATCACGTTTTTCAACGGGGATGAGGGAGCTTGACAGGGTTCTCGGCGGCGGAATGGTAAACGGTGAGCTTATTCTTGTGGGCGGTGATCCGGGTATCGGAAAGTCAACGCTGCTGCTGCAAATCTGTGAAAACATAGGAAGAACAAAGAAAATTTTATATGTGTCCGGTGAGGAAAGCGCGGCGCAGATAAAAATACGCGCGGAGCGTTTGGGCGTAAACTGTGAAAATCTGTTTCTTATTTCGGAAACGGATGTGGAAACCATTCTCAGTCATATAACGGACAGCAAGCCGGAGGTCGTTATAATAGACTCGATCCAGACAATGCACATCGAGTCCATCCAGTCCGCATCGGGCAGTGTTCCGCAGGTGCGCGAAACGACGAACGCGCTTATGCGCCTTGCAAAGTCAATGGCTATCTCAATGTTTGTTGTAGGTCATGTCACAAAGGACGGCTCTCTTGCAGGACCGAGGGTTTTGGAGCATATGGTGGACTGCGTTCTGTATTTTGAGGGCGACCGCCAGCTGAGCTTCAGAATTTTAAGGGCGGTAAAGAACCGCTTCGGTTCAACGAATGAAATCGGAGTCTTTGACATGCGCGACACAGGTCTTGTTGAGGTCGCAAATCCCTCGCAGATGCTTTTAGAGGGGAGGCCGGAGAATATTTCCGGCAGCGCCATAGTCTGCGCGATGGAGGGCAGCCGCGGCGTATTGGCGGAAATCCAGGCTCTTGTTACCCCGACGGGCTTTGGCAATCCGCGAAGAATGAGCGCGGGAATTGATCTCAACCGTATATTCCTTTTAATAGCGGTGCTCGAAAAGCGCGCGAGAATGAATCTTTCAAATTCGGATGTCTATATAAATGTTGCGGGAGGTCTCAGGATAGATGAGACGGCTGTGGACCTCGGAGTATGCGCCGCGATTGCGGCGAGTATGTCGGATTCCGTGATACCCTCGGATATGCTGTTTATCGGTGAGGTAGGACTGGGCGGCGAGCTGAGAGCGGTGGCGCAGGTCGAAAAAAGGCTTACAGAGGCGGCAAATCTCGGCTTTAAGACAGCGGTTGTGCCGAAGCAGTGCCTGAGGGGAATGACGCCGCCCGAGGGAATAAAAGTATTCGGAATAAGAACAATAGGTGAAGCAATAGCGATGTTCAGAAAATAAAGGAGCTTGCAAAATGAAAGAAAAAATTTATACAATACCGGTTAATGAAGCATACGATAAGGACTGCGAATGTCCGCTCTGTGAGCTTGAAAAGCAGCAGGAAAAGGAGGCTGTGAGTTATGCGCTCGGAGCGGCGATGATGGAGCCTGATTACAGAATGGAATCAAATGAAAAGGGCTACTGCAACCGCCATTTTGCGCAGATGTTTGAAGCGCCGAATAAGCTTCCGCTGGCTCTCGTGCTTGACACGCATCTTATAGAGCTCAGAAAAAAGCTTGAAAGGCTGGAGAAAACCGCAAAGTCACTTGAAAAGGAAAAGGCGGGACTTTTCAAAAAGAGCGGCGCGGATAAGGCTGTTGCTGAAATTGATGAAATTCTCGGCAAAACAGAGTGCAGCTGCATGGTATGTGAAAAGGTTAATCATAACATGGAGAAGTTCATAGATGTACTCATATATCTGTGGGCGACAGAGCCGGAGTTCCGTGAGAAGTTTGATAAATCAAAGGGCGTGTGTCTGAAGCACTTTAAAATGCTTGCGGATTACAGTAAAAAGAGCGTAAAGGACGAGCAGGCGGCAAAATTTTTAGGCGCGCTTATCGATAAAGAAATCGCTGAGCTGAACCGTATTCAGAAGGATGTACATAAGTTCACACTGAAATTTGACTATCGCAACCGCGATATGGAATGGGGAACCGCAAAGGACGCTCCGATAAGGACTATAGAGAAGATTTCGGGATATATTATAAACGATTACGAGGAAGAAAACTGATTTATAATATGGTGAGGGAAACATATACTCCCTCCATATTATGGAAAATAAATTTTTTGCAAAAAAAGCTTGACAAACTGCGGATTATCGTGTATAATAGATGATGTTGTTGAAAGACAACAGGCGATTAGATGGTCCGGTAGTTCAGCTGGTTAGAACGCTAGCCTGTCACGCTAGAGGTCGTGGGTTCGATCCCCATCCGGATCGCCAAGCTCTGCAGTTATGCAGGGCTTTTTCTTTGTGATTTTTGTTTTCAAAAGCATATACATTAAATTTTGCAAAAAAAGACTTGACTTAAAACAGGGAAAGTTGTATAATAGGGTTATGCTGTTATTATAATGGGTGGGTTTTGCTATGCTCATCAAAAAAAGAAAGGAATGTTAAACGCAAATGAAAAAGAAAAGCATTGTCATTTTTTGTTTCGTTGTAGTTGCGGCTATCGCGCTTAACCTCGTTGCATTTATGGGACTTCCCGGTGCGATGAATTCTAAGTTCGGCGGAATGCTTGATTCCAATACCGGTATCAGACAGGGTATAGACCTTGCCGGCGGTTCGGTTATCTCATTCCAGGCCAATGCCGATAACCCGTCAGACAGCGAGATGGAAACTGTCAGATCAATCTATGAGACACGTCTCAACGGCGCGGGCTACACTGAGTCGCGTATCTCAATAGGTGAGGGCGGAAAAATCACAATTGAAATTCCGTCAGGAAGTAATTCCGCAACAGAGGAAGAGGCTGATTCAATGTCCGCAACTGAGCAGACTGACGCGGCTGTTGAGCTTCTTTCACAGGTAGCTAAGCTTACCTTCCAGGATGCGGACGGAAATGTTGTACTTAACGGCGATGATGTTACATCGGCAAAGAGCATCTACGGTCAGCCGAGCCAGAACGCAAATTCGCAGTACTATGTACAGGTTGAATTTACCTCAGAGGGCTCAAAGAAGTTTGCAGAGGCAACAGGTACTGCCGCGGCAAAGGCATCACCGAACAACATAATCAAGATAGTAATGGATGATACTGTAGTATCATCACCGAGAGTTCAGGAGAAGATCGATTCGACCTCATGTGTAATCACGGGTGATTTCACAGCGGAGGAGGCTTCAATGCTGGCGAACCAGATAAGCTCGGGTAATCTTCCGTTTGAGATGACAAAGATCTCGCAGGAAACAGTAGGCGCCGAGCTTGGCCGTGACGCGCTTCCGACAAGCCTTACGGCTGCGGCAATAGGTATCTTCCTTGTTATGCTCTTTATGATATGGAGATACAGACTGCCCGGTCTTATCGCCGATATTTCACTTCTCATATATGTAGGACTTATAAGTCTTGCGATGGGTGTGTTCAGAGTAAACCTCAGCCTTTCGGGTATCGCGGGTATTGTCCTTTCAATCGGTATGGCGGTTGACGCGGACTGTATCATATTTGAGCGTATGAAGGAGGAGCTTGCAGCGGGCAAGACAATCCGCGCGTCTGTTGAGGCAGGCTTCAACAAGGCATTCTCAGCTATCATCGACTCAAATGTCACAACAATTATCTCATGCGTGGTATTGTACATGTCAGGTATAGGCACTGTAACAGGCTTTGCAACAACACTCGGTATAGGCGTTGTTCTCTCGATGATTACAGCTATTATTATAACAAAGTTCCTTATGAGAAACCTTGTAAATATAGGCGCTTCAAATAAGAATCTGTACTTTAACGCAAAGAAAGCTTTGGGAGGTGCTGTAAATGAATAAGACATTCAATTATGCAGGCAATAAGGTAAAGTTCCTTCTCCTGCCGATAATCATAATTATTGCGGGTATCGTAATGTACTTTGTGCACGGCGGCTTTAACTTTGACGTTGAGTTCATGGGCGGTATCAGAATGCAGGTTGACCTCGGACAGACCTATGAAAATGATGAAATTGCGGCGCTTGTTAAGGATGCGACAGGTCTTGACGCTACAATTCAGAAATCAGGCGCTACGGGCGAGGCTGTTATCATAAAGCTTCCGGCAGGCGACGCGGAGGACGGCGGAGAGGCTAACAAGAACGCTGTTTTCTCAGCTCTTCAGGACAAGTATGGTCTTGATGACGAGGCGCTCCTTTCAGTTCAGTCAGCTTCACCGAGCTTCGGTAAGCAGGTTCAGCAGAAGGCTGTATCATACACACTGCTTGCAATTCTCTGTATGCTCGTATACATCATCATCCGCTTTGACTGGAGAAGCGGTGTTATGGCTGTAGCGGCTCTTGCTATTAATGTTCTCGTTATGGCATCTGTTTATACTGTTACAAACATTGCGATTAACTCGACATTTATCGCGGCGATGCTCACGGTCGTTGGTTATTCAATCAACAATACAATCGTTATATTTGACCGTATCCGTGAGAATATGAAGTCACGCAGACGCAGCGAGTCAATTACCGAAATGACAAACAGAAGCATTCAGGAAACACTCGGACGAACAATCAATTCAACAATCACAACTCTGATTACAATTGTATTGATTTACATCCTCGGCGTTACAACAATCAAGCAGTTTGCTTTACCGCTCATCATCGGTATCGTAATCGGCGCGTTCACATCAATCTTCATCGCCAGCACATTCTGGGCTGCATGGAAGGAAGCTGAGGCTGAGGCTAAGGCTCAGGCAGCGGCTGAGAAGCGCGCATCAAAGAAAAAGACAAAGTAATTTATAAATAGCAGAAAAATTTCCTCTGTCATATTTTCGGCAGGGGAATTTTTTTGCCTTTGAGGTTTTAAACTATTGCTTATTGTAAATAAATGTGTTAAAATAAAGTTATAAAAAACTTAAGAATAAAAATCGGAGGATAATTTACTATGAAAACAGTTGAGGATTATATTACAAGCATACCTGATTTCCCTGAAAAGGGAATTATATTCCGTGACATAACATCTGTGTTTCAGAATGCGAACGGCTTGAAGCTCGCGATTGACGGAATAATTGATCTGGTGAAGGAGCTTGAGTTTGATGTGGTTGCGGGAACTGAATCAAGAGGCTTTCTGCTCGGCGCGCCGGTTGCCTACGCTTTAGGCAAGGGCTTTGTGCTTGTGCGTAAAAAGGGCAAGCTGCCGCGTGAAACGGTGTCAAAGACCTATTCTCTTGAATACGGCACAGCGGAGATTGAGATTCACAAGGATGCGATAAAGCCGGGTGAGAGGGTGCTGCTCGTGGATGACCTCATAGCGACAGGCGGCACAATACGCGCGGCGGCGGAGCTTATTAAGGAACTGGGCGGATCTGTTTCGGGAATGGCTTTCCTTATTGAGCTTGCCGGACTTAACGGCAGAAAGAAGCTTGAGGGCTATGACGTCCGCTCGGTTATCTGCTATCCCGGGAATTAAATTTGGATAGTTTAGATATTGATAAATTATTGTTTTACTTTAAAGGGGAGGTAAAGAGTAATGAAAAAGAAAATATTATCCGTAACACTGCTTATGGGAATACTTTGCGCGGCAGGGTGTGCGGCAAGCGCGGCAAACGGCGATATTGCCGGAGAAATATATACAACAGATATTTTAACTCAGGTGGACGGTAAAGACATTGCGTCCTACAGCATTGATGGCGAAACAATGATAGCTCTTGAGGATTTGGAGCAATACGGCTTTAATGTGAAATACGATGATTCCGTCAGAGCGGTTTTTATAAATCAGACAGGAGAATGTCCGTCTGATTTTGAACCGCATATTGATAGGGGAACTCCGGGCGGCAGAGCAGGATATTATTACGAAAGCGATATAAGAGCATATGTAAACGGACAGCCGATAGAAGCTTATGCTCTGGACGGCAAGATGGCGGCAAAGGTGGAAGCGCTGGGAAATGTTACGGAAGACTGCGAGTACGGTGTTTCCTGCTATCTTATGACATATTCATACGATGATTCTAAGCGTCTCTTATCGCTTTACACCGGCAAAAGCAAGCTGCCGTCGATTGAAAAAATAAAGACCGATTTTGAGAACAAGGATGACTATTTTTGGTCTTATGGCGGAGAAATACCTATAGAGGGCGGTACAATTCTGATAGGAGGTCAGCACGGTACCCCGCACGGGAGCTATGCGTACTATTATTATCTGGGCAATGACAAGCTTTTTATGAATCTTAACGGCATACTTGCAGGAATATATAATTTTGCGGATGGATGGGGTCGTATCGCAATAAGGTATATAAAAGCTCAAGGTGAGTGTATTGCTTTTGGCGGAATTAAATACAGCGGTTTGGTCGGAGAATATGTATTCAACCCCCGAACGTTCGAGTTTGAGAGCGCTGAAGAAAATTATCATCCTGACATCGATTATGAGGAATCATGGAGAGAACAGATGGTGTTTCAGAAAAACATCTACACCTCCGATATAAAGGCTGTTGCAGACGGAATTCCCATAAATACCTACCGCGCAGAGGGACTGGACAGAATCTTTATAGAAACGGATATATTTGAGCATTTGGGATATACTGTTACGGAAGCTTCCGCCGGAAAGCTGTATCTTAAGAGGAGTGAAGGAGATGCCGGGTGGCGGCAGACACTGAGAAATCCCGGAGAGCTTGTCGGCACCGTGAATGGGAGCGAACACGTTTCAATAAACGGATATACTTACAGGGTCTATTATGTCGGAGATAAAACGCTGATAGACGCGGATAAGCTGTGGACGGTCAAGTACGGAAAGGATTTGCCGGAATATGAGATGTATACCGTATACAGCGCAGACCCATGCGGAATATCGGGCAGCTATGACGATCAGACGAATACGCTTACGTTAAACACAAACGGATTAAAGGCTGATTTTGAGGAGCTTAAGGAGAAGGCAAAGCATTTATATGACGGCAGAGAAGGCGCCCGGCAGCGCATAGCAGCTGATAATGAGAATTATTTTGTTATAGAGTACAATATAGAGGGTTACGGCACGGAATGTTATCTTATAACAAAGGACAGCCGGGTAATAAATATAGGCAAGGTTATGAATTTTCTGAATGTATTCAGCCGGAAAATTGTATCCGTTGAGAATGATATTTTGACAATATCCTGCGGTGACGGATCTTATGTGCGCCTTGATATAAACGAAATGATGCTTCTGCAATAAACAAAATTAGGGGTTGATTATTTTTCGGTTCTATGATACAATATCATGGATTGTAACGAAAAGGAGCAAAGTAATGAAACCAATGGTAGCAATAGTCGGCAGACCGAATGTGGGCAAGTCGACGTTATTTAATAAAATTTCCGGACAGAGAATAAGTATTGTTGAAGATACGCCGGGTGTTACCCGCGACAGGATATATGCGGACGCGTCATGGCTTGACAAGCATTTTACATTGATAGATACGGGCGGTATCGAGCCGATGTCAAAGGATGAAATCCTTTCAAAAATGCGTGAGCAGGCGCAGCTTGCGATTGAGATGGCGGATGTTGTGATACTGGTTGTAAGCGTCAAGGACGGCGTAACGGCAAATGATATTGAGGTATCGCAGATGCTTCTCAAGGCAAAGAAAAGGATAGTCCTTGCCGTCAATAAGTGCGACAATATAGGTGAGCCGCCGTTTGAGTTCTATGAGTTTTATAATCTCGGACTGGGCGATCCGGTTGCAATATCCTCGGTAAACGGTCTCGGAATAGGTGATCTTCTGGACGAGGTAACGGCGAAATTCCCCGATGAGGCGGATACGGAGCCGGACGAGGACGAAATCAAGGTTGCGATTATCGGACGACCGAACGCAGGCAAATCGTCGCTTATAAACAGAATTATCGGAGAGGAGCGCGTTATCGTTTCAAATATTGCCGGAACGACACGCGACGCGATTGACACACGCTATGAAAGAGACGGGGACAAATTCCTGTTTATTGATACCGCGGGTATAAGACGCAAGAGCAAGGTTAATGAGGCTATAGAGAAGTTCAGCGTTATAAGAGCGTATGCCGCGGTTGACCGCAGCGACGTGTGCGTTATTATGATAGACGGCTCGGAGGGCATTGCGGAGCAGGATACAAAGATTGCGGGCTACGCTGATGAAAAGGGAAAGGCTTGTATATTTGTAATAAACAAGTGGGATATTGTCAAAAAGAACGACAAGACCATGAACGAGTTCAAGTATAAAATCCGTGAAACCTTCGCGTTCATGCCCTACGCGTCAATGATGTTCATAAGCGCAAAGACAGGTCAGAGAGTGGATAAGCTCTTTGAGGAAATCAAAAAGGTAAATGAGCAGCATAAGAGAAGAATAACAACAGGTATGCTCAATGACGTTATAAACGAGGCTGTTCAGAAGCAGCAGCCGCCGTCGGATAAGGGTAAGAGGCTTCGTATCTATTACGGTACTCAGGTGTCAGTGGCACCGCCTACCTTTGTTTTATTTGTTAACGACAAGGATTTGTTTCACTTCTCATATAAGCGGTTTATTGAGAATCAGATAAGAGAAAATTTCGGCTTTGACGGTACGCCGATTGTTATATTGATACGTGAAAGAAACAAAAAGGAACAG
>JBJEIW010000059.1:0-15875 GCA_051877435.1 Candidatus Ornithomonoglobus sp. | reverse complement strand
TCCCTCCTTACTGAGCGTTTAATTCTACTTTTTTCACTTTATTCAATTCATCTTCCGTTCCGGTTATGATAAAGCCGAAGCGTACTGTGCCGCCGCTTACCTGCGGAGCGGTAAAGGTAAGATTGCCGACTTCGTCTTGATCGTTTGTGACAGTCCATTTAAGACCTGTAGGAATAATATATAGTCCGCTGTCTATATCGACATAATATGAGTTGGCAAAGTCGCCCTTATTCTCGTCGCGGTATTTCTTTACCGTTTCCGCAGCGTCAGCGTTTGAGAATAGTTCTGCCATTACCGCGTAAACGGTCATGTCGCCCGTTACCGCTGTACCTGCCGTAAACGCTTCTCCGTCTGCCTCATTTGTTTCAGACCATTTATAAAATGCGTAACCTTCATTTGCTGACGGATTTTCCGGCATTTCATATATTCCCGACGGATTTGCATATTTTATCGCGTATTCCGCATTGTCCTCTGTCGCAAAGGTCACCTTGTAAACCGCCTTTGCCGCCTCGCCTGTAAGCACAGGTGACGCGTCCTTGACTTCTCCTGTCAGCTTCTGACCCCAGGCAAGAGCGCCCTCGCTCGTTGAACCGTTTAAGAGATATGCAACCTCGCCGCTTGCAAATTCTTTGGCGGTTTTTGAAGTATTATAAGCATTGTACCAGCCGGTTTCATTCAGAATATACACTCCGCTTACATCATATGTATTTGTATTGGTGGTTGCTGAAATTGCTCTGTTTTGGGCTCCTATAACACTTGCGTATTGAGCAGAATTAATTTTTCCTGCATGATAGCAATTGCTTATTTCTGAATAATCACCCATTGCGGCTACTATTCCGCCGGATATTCCTGCCGCATCTGTGATTGTTCCCAGGTTGTAACAGTTATTGATTATATTACATGAACTATCATATAATGAGCTTATATAAGCTGCAATTCCTCCAGTGTAAGGGGCGTAAGTACCGGCAGTAGCTTCGCTTATAAGCTCTCCTGTGTTATAACAGTTTTCTATTCTTGTTTCACAATCGGTAGTATTAATTACCGACTTCGCGCAAATACCGCCAACATAATGGGCGTCGGATGTTATTTTTGCCGTGTTTGCGCTGTTTGAAATAATACCTTCATTATTATTTGAAAACGTTATACCCCCCGCTCCGTAATGGGATTCCAGCTCGCCGCAGTTTATGCAGCTGTCAATTTTTCCGTAGTTTATGCCTGCTATGCCTCCTATTATGGATGGCTCTTGAGTGCCTATTATCTTACCGTAATTGGCGCAGCCTTCAATTACTCCGGTTTCATCATTATATCCGACAATACCGCCGATCCAATATGCCTGTTCTGTAGTTTCCGTTATATTGATCTTATTTGTACAGTTTCTCACAGTACCTTCGTTGGAGCCTATAACTCCTCTATCAAGTATTTTTGTGCTGTCAAGCACCACAGAGCCTTCTATGGTTAAGTCTTTTACTGTGCAGTTTTCTCCCAATTTTGAAATCAATAAACCGGCTTTATCATCATTACCGTTTAAAGTGTTTAAATTTTTTATCGTTTTATTATTTCCGTCAAAGTCAAAGCTGTTTTCCAAAATAGGTGTAAAGCTGACACCGTCTAAATCAATATCATTCATAAGAACAGCATTAAGACTGCTGTTATCTACACTTGACGAATTTGATTTCTCCGAAAGCCACACTAATTCTTCTGCTTTTGTAATTTGATACGGATCTTCCGATGTTCCGCTGCCGTTTTCAGGCTGTGATGTTTCCGCCGCGCTCGCTGTCAGTCCCCATTCTGTATTGCCGAGTGTTCCGCTCGGAAAGCTCAGCAGCATGGTCATAGCCGCTGTCAGCAAAAATATTATTGGTTTTCTGTAACTTTTAGTCATAAAAAGTTTACCTCCTCTATTAAAATATGTATAATTATTATAAAATTTTTATGAAGTTTTGTCAATAGACCTGCCGTGAAACGACGTTTAAACGGCGTAAATCGACATGGCAAAGCTGCGGCAAACAAAAAAACAGGAAGGATTATTCCTGTCTCTTTTAATGTCTTATGTATTTTTTACAATACTTCTCAATTTTTGTAAAATCAACCGTGCTTTTTAAATAATTAATTCCTGCATAATTCTTTGTTTTTTGATTATACAGAACTCTCGCATTCTTTAGAATTTGTTCCTTACATTTTCTTATACAAATTATCTCATCTTTAACCAAATCCTGATACTTTTTATCCTGTTCTTGCTCAATATCATATAATTTTAAGCAATTCTCCGGAACAGGTATCATATTGCTTAGCTTGACCTTTCCCAGTAAATTCCTCTTATTGTCAACCAATCGGATAAGCGGAATCGCATTACGCCTTATAAGTCTTTTGCCATTTTTATAAAAATAATCGCTGTCTTTCGGCGATGACAACGGCGCAAAGTATTTGAATCCGTTGATTTCCAGAACCACTCCCAAATATTTACGATCGGTAAGATAATCATCACCCTTCGCAAACATCACCTGCTTATCAAAATGCTTCAGGTATTCTATATAATCATCGTCAACAGTATATAGCTTTAATCTTTCCATAATATTTCCCCTTAATCAAACAGGGCTGCCTTTGCGGCAACCCTGCTAAATAAAACTCTCCACTTGTTGGCAGGAGCTCTCCTGAATTTAGAACTCTCCACTTATTGGTAGGAGCTCTCCTCAACAGAGATTTTCATCTCCATAATATACAGTATATGCAGAGAAACAAAAAATATTTATTCCTCTTATCAACAGTATTTTACCATAATCCCGATTAAAAGTCAATGGTAAAAACAAAACATTTTACTATTTTATTTATATACTTTTTTATTAAATATCTGACAGAACTGCGCTTCTCAGCCGTTCTTATCCGGCAGCTTCCCGAAATAGAGCATCAGCGCTTTTTCGGCATCGCCGCTGTTTTTGGTGAATTTTATTTCCGATATGTCAAACAGAATGCACCCGCAGTGACCTCTGAAGGTCGGAAAGCATATCACCTTTAAATATGTATCTATCTCCGGACTGTAGTCTATTATCTCCAGCTTTTCACCGTAAAGCGCCGCGCGCTCGTAGCTGCGCAGCCACTTGGAGTCCATGTTTGCAAACAGGCTGCCGAAGGAGCTGCCTATAAGCCGCTGCAGCGGCAGCTTTTCAAGCCTTGCAAGCGCGGGATTTCCGTATCTGAATATCCAGTCAACGGCGTGTCTTTCCTCATTGAATACCATCTCTATATCCGTGAAAGCGAACGGCATATCATCAAAGCTGCTGTAATGAGCGCGGTATTCCTCCTCCGTCGCGGGTATACCCTCTCCGATAAAGCTGCCGATAATTTTCTTCTGCTTTTCGCGCAGCTGCTCAATGATCCGGCTTTTTTTCCGTGACGTGTATGACAGAGCCTCTCCGTTGCTGAGATTGATTTTGTCCGTAATATCATGTATTGCCATTGCGGACACAATGCAGCCGCGGTGTACCTTTATAAAGCCGTCGCCCAGCTTATCCTCAAGCTCGCAGAGAGGCTCTCTCGTTTCGTATATCTTCCCCCCTGAAACGTGTATCTCGGCATTCTTATTTGTTACAAGCACATAAAGAATCGTGCTGATGCCGAGAACGATTTTTCTTCTGTTTGAAACTATCGTTATATTTTTTGCTTCCTGCATATCAGACACCTCTTTTTTCCGGCGGCATATGATATTGCCGAACGCGCCGCCCCATCAGGTTAAATTATACCATAACCCGTTTTGAAAATCAAGGTGTATATCAATCGCAGCTTGCTAAAAGACCTAAAAGACCTCCGGCTATTGTTTTATTGCTTTTCCGTCATCAGAATTTAACGGAACAATAGAAATTGTATATCCTAAAGGATTGAGTATCTTAGCTTATATAGCAAAAAAACACAGGATAACAATAAATGCTCTCCTGTGTTTTCTGCTATATATTTGAATTAATCAGCCTTTACACGCGCCGCTGCCTTCTGCAGGGTTGCCTCGTCAATCCCCATTTCGCGCAATGCCGCCAACAAATCATCTCTGCCCTGACGTCTTGCATAACTGAGCGCGCTACGCTCCTCGAGCAGTCTTTCCTCGCGGCGGCGCGCCTGTTCACGGACAAGAGTATCCGCGCTCAGATCATAAATTATCCTTACTCCGTCCTGTATCTCCGGTACCTGCGTCTTATCTAACATATCCAATTCCGCCTCACTTTCCGCATTTATCAGCTGCATCCACAGCTTTCTACGATTTTTTGCGTCATAGTTCTTGTCAAGCTTCGGCAGCTCGAAAAAATACATTGCGCACTTGTCTGTCAGTATCTTATTGTGTTCAATATCCGCCATTGTATAAAATGAGTAAAACGAATCCGTATCAAACATTTTAAAATCAACTATATAAATTGATATTGTCGGCTGTATGTCGCTGTAGCTGTCGCCTTTCTTCAGCTGACGGCCGTAACGCTGCGCCCAGTAGTATAAGCCGCGTTCGGGAAAATCGCCGTTATTGCTTATCTGTATTTCAACATTGATAAGACCCTTATTTGTTGTCAGATTCAGGTCAAGCCTTGTGAATTTCATTTATAATTATATCATAACCCGTTCTTTTTTTCAATAGCCTTTTTATCTGTTTATATGCTTTTCACAAGGCAAGGAAAGGAAATGAGGCGAGATAACACACATCAATCGCAGCTTGCTAAAAGACCTCCGGCTATTGTTTTGGCGAGGGATTCTGACAGCTCCGAGGGAGTGTGAGTAAGCTTATTATTTATATAATCGCGGCAGAGAGAAATATATCCCCCCACAAAGAATCGAAGGTTTATAAGCAGAACGTCCTTGTTTTCATACGCGCCCTCCGCCTCCGCGTCCGACATAAATCTCTCTATAATCGCCTCCTTTATTCTCTCCATCCATTCTGCCGCCGGGTGCTTATCAAACATCACTCTTAAATAATCCATTCTCGATTCAAGCCTTTCTGCGACAATATCCAGAAGCGGCTGCGGATTTTTCATGATTCCTTTAAAGTCAAGACAGTCTATCTGTTCCATAAGCTCCTCCACAAGCTTCTGCTCCAAAAGCTTGCGGACATCATTGGGGCAGTCGAAATGGGCGTAAAATGTGCTTCGGTTTAATCCCGCCCTGTTTACTATAGCCGTCACCGTTATCTTCTCCGCCGGCATGGAGCTTAAAAGCTCAAAATATGCGTCCATAAGCATATTGACCGACCTTATCGCGTTCCTGTTTCTTTTCTTTTCCATAGCTGTATTTTCCTTTCATAACAGCCGCCGTTATTCGGCAGGCTCCTCCTCGTTCGGTTCTTCCTCTGTGTTTTCTTCCGCCCCCGCGCTAAGCTGCAATAAATCGGCTCTTAACAGCTTTAATTTATTAAGGAGCCGTTTTTCCTTTATGCGCTTTCTGAATATGAACAGCAAAACGAAAGCTGCAAGAATAATTATGCCCGTTATAATATACGGAACAGGACTTGTTCTTTCGGAAAGCACTATAAACCGCTGCGCGCCGTCAGGGTTAAACAGCAGATAGCTCCCATCCTTCTCGCTGTCCGCTATGAGAACGCTGCTCTGAGTTATAAGTCCTATTCTCGGATTTTTTATGCTTTTGGGTATTCTCACATGAACCTTCAATTCTCCCTCATAGGGCTTTCCGTTATCCGTCAATATCATCTCATAGCCCGCGACAGTTTTATATTTTCTGTCGTTTATAACCGCCGCCGGATTAAACTCATTGACCTCAAGCGCCGCTCCCGGACTGAAATCTCCCTCCGCAAGAAGCTGCGGCGGCTCTCCGCCGTAGCTGAGAGTCGAGGTGGATTTGTCATAAACAGCCGTAAATTTTGTGTTTCTTATTATCGGTTCATTTACATTACGATCCCACACTCCGTATTTTCCGTTTTTCTTCGGCATTTCGGGAATCTGCTCCGCGGGTATGGTTTCGCCGTAATCAAGATTAAAGGTCTTTACGGTTTCAAAGTCCACGATAAAGCTTACCGTAAATCTGAACCTCGCCGCCGCCGCTGATTTTCCTTTAAGTGTTTCGCCGCGGCTTACGGACGTGTTTTCCGTAAACGCTTTGAGCTGCGGCATATAAAGCTCCCCTGCCGTTGCGGTCCAGTAACGCTCCTCAAGACCGCCCATCTCCGGCGCGATCTCTCCGTCACGCGCTATTACGTCCTTTTTAACTGACTGCGCCTTATCGCTGTAATTCACTCCGTTTATTCCGCCCAGCTCTTCCTCAAGAAAATAATTATGCTCAAGGTTTCCGTTCGCGGTTCCGGCAACCGCGCCTATCCTGTCGCCGTCGGAGGAGGTTCGCGTAAGCGCGTAGGTCTGGGATATATGCTTTCCGTAGCCCGCTATTCCGCCTATATCGCTGTCGGCGTCAACATCCCCCGTATTTATGCACCTCATTATCTCATTGAGATTATAGCCCGAAATGCCGCCCGCATAGCTGCCGTCGGTAACGGCAATATTTCCGTAATTTATGCTGTCCTTGATTTTTCCTATATCGCTGAAGCCCGTTATTCCTCCGGCGGTATTATTTTTAGCCGTAACGCCGCCCTCATTGATGCACGCCTCAATTACGGACTTTATCGCGGTTGAGGGATTGAGTGAAAAATCCTTGCCGTCGGTTGAAATTTTCCTCTCATTATTAATTCCCCACTCAAAGCCCGCTCCGCCGCTTATGCCGCCTATATCGCGCAGACCCGAAACCTCTCCGCTGTTTATACAGTATCTTATAAGCGCCATTTCGTACTCCTCGCCGCATATCGTTCTTCTGAGCGGTATATCTATATCATGAATATCGAGGTCGGCAAGCTTTTCAAGCGTTGTTTTGTCATCATCCTCCGCCGCCCTTGCGGTTATAAAGAACCCGGAAAATATATTGCTTTTTGCGGTCTGTGTTTCCACCGGAAGATATTCCGCCGACGGCGCGAGTGTAGGAAGCGTATCCTTTAACATATCCTCAAGCTGTCCTTTAAGCTCCTCAAGCTTTGCTTTCCTCTGGGCAAGATTATCCGAAATACTTTTGAGAGCGTCATTCATTCTGATAACCGGTCCGAAAATATCGTCATAATTCTCATTGAGCTTCTTCAGTATTTTTGAGAGCTGATTGTCGGTATCATCAAAAATATCTATTCCCAAGCCGCTCATATTTACCTTTATATTATTCAGATCCATCTTGGCAAGACTGTCCATCGCCTTTCCCGTGGAGTCTATGGCATCGTTTAAGGAATCAATGGTTTTATTAATATTTTCCCTGCGGGTATCGTCGTCAACGCTTTCATTTATCGAATCCACAAGGCTCATAAGATGCTCGTTGCTGCTGCTGACATTATCGGAAACGGACTGCGCGACATCCGACATTGTTTTCGCGGTATTTCTTGTTTCCGTAAGAACATCTCTTAACGCGTCATTATTAGAGCTTAAATTGCCCTCTGCCCTGTCAAGAACGTCCACAGCGTCGGCTATGCTGTCCGCTATTCCCGAAAGACTGCTTTCATTTTTTATTCTGTCCGACAGAACTCCGTTAAGGTCGGCAAGACTGTCGGTAACCGTTCCTATATTGTCATTCAGCTCGTTTATGCCGAATAAGTCCTTGAAGCGGTTGTCGAAATCGTCCAGATCACCCTTTATTTTATCCCTGTTCTCATCAATGCGCCCTTCGATATCATCAAGATCATTTCTGATTTTTTCCTTCTGCTCGTCAATGCGGTCGCTCCATTCGTCCTCATTATATGTGATATTTGTGTAAGGCTCAAAATTACCCGAAATACCGCCGACACGGTTTTTGCCCATAACCGCGCCCTCGTTTACACAATCTGTAATATTTCCGCTCTGCACGCCGCTTATGCCGCCCGCCGCGGTTCCGGCGTTTTTATAGCCTACGGAGGCGCTGTTTGTGCATCCGTCAATTACACCGCTTGAAGTCCCGCAGATTCCGCCTGTGGCGTACATTTCCTCAACAGGCGTATCGTTTACCTTTTCATTATTCCGGCACCATTTGATTATGCCCGCATTTTTGCCCGCTATTCCGCCGGTATTCTTTTCGCCCGACACAATAGAGTAATTTGCGCTTGTTTCAATTCGTCCCTCGTTTGAGCCTGCAATTCCGCCGACATTTTCCGTGGCGCTGACACTTCCCTTATATGCGCAGTTTGTTATCGTTCCTTTATTAACTCCCGCTATTCCGCCTATCGAATACACATTGCTGTCGCTGAAAAACCTGTTTACTGAAGTTTTTTCATCATCCTGGAGGCTCTCGATTATTTTAAGCATCTGGTTTTTTCCGTTTGAATTTGTACCGCCGCTGTGCGAGCTTTTGTCTGCCGTTATCTTTCCCTCCACAATAAGGTTTGAAACCGTTCCGCCCTCTCCCACGGTTCCGATAAAGCCCCTTTCGGGATTTGACACCTCAATTGTCACGCCGCTTATCGTATAACCGCAGCCGTCAAGGATACCGTTAAAATACGGAATCCCCGTAAAGTCCGCGCCGGAAACATCTATATCATTGCCCAGAACAACTGTTTTTCCCGTTGAATAGCTGTCTATTACACAGTTGTCTGCAAGGTCCTTTATATCCGCCGCCGTCCGTATATATATGTAAGTGTCGTCAGCCATCGCGCACGGCGCGGCAATACCCGCAAGCAGCGCGGCGGCAATAAGCATTGATGCTGCTCTTTTCAAAATTATCACCCTTTATCACAATTTAAAATAAGTTTTATCCACTATCTTCTCACACAGCATAAGTATCTGCGGAAGAACAAGCATAACAAGTATCATTGAAATTATTGTTCCGCGCCCCAGACACATACCGAGCGAGGATATAATCGCGTCCGTTGAAATATAGCCTATAAGCAGCCCCGCCATTGAAAGAATGGAGCCGGACGTAAGCACCGTCGGAAACGCCTCGTCAATCGCCTGTATAGCCGCTTTTTTACTGCCCTTCTGCTTTTTCAGCGTCTCATACCTGTTCGCTATTACGATAGCGTAATCTATTGTGGCGCCCATCTGTATCGAGCTTACAACAAGGTAGCTTAAAAAGTACATCTTCACATTCTGTATAACCGGGAATGAAAAATTGATCCATATGCTTCCCTGAATCGTAAGCACCAGAAGCACCGGAAGTCCGAACGAACGGAAGGTCAGCATCAGTATCATAAACACGAATACAATCGTAAGAAAGCTGATTTTTTTATTATCCTCGCCAAAGGACGAATACAAATCATAGCTTGCCGTTGTATTTGACGATATTATCGGATCGTCATAATATTCCTTTGCAATCTCTCTTACCTGCTCAAGAAAATCATAGCTTTCCTGCCCCTCGACATCACCCTTATATTCAAATACAAGCCGCGCGTAGTTCTCGCCCTCAAGCTGCTTTTCGGCGTCAACGAGATCATCATATATCTCGTTAAAATCCTCCGTTGTTTCATTGTCGAAGTTAATGACCTCCTTATCCATTTCCTCCTTTACAAAATGCACCATATCTATAAGCGTGAGCTTGCAGTCGTCTATATCATTAAAGAAAGCTCCGTACTCCTCATTCTTTAAGCCGTAAACCTGATAGAGCAGACATATGGTGTCATAGTCCATATCCACAAACTCCGACACCTCTCTCGGCGTCAGCTTTTCGGTAAGAGTATGCTCATAACCGTTCTGCTCAATGCTCACGTTCGCCAATCCCTGCGCGTCCGTTACACGTTCGAGCTGTCCGACTTGCTCGAGTATTGCCGCTTCTCTGTCATGATCTCCCTTAGGAACCACAACCGCCATCTGTGAGCTTATTCCGAAATTATTATTTATCTTATCCTTTGCTATTGATTTTTCGGTCTGTATTGTGGCGCGCACACTGTCGGTATCAAAAGCGAACTGTATTTTATTGTTTATCACAACTCCCGCCGCTGCAATGACAATAAATATTATCGGAACAACATATCTTGTCTTTACTACAAATCTTCCCCAAAGCGTTATTGTCGGTACAAAATTTTTATGCTTTGTTTTTTCAATAAAGCCGTTCATCTGCAAAAGCAGTCCCGGCATAAGCAGAAATACGGTTATAAGACTAAACACAATACCCTTTGACAGAATACGTCCCAGATCCATACCTATTCTGAGCCTCATGAGCGTCAGCGCAACAAGTCCCGAAATTGTCGTAAGACTTGACGAGCTTATCTCCACAATAGCCTTTGAAAGAGCAACGATAATTGCCTGTCTTGCGTCACCGGGATAGTTTTCCTTTTCCTCGGCAAAGCGGTGAGCGAGAATAATCGCGTAGTCTATCGCAAGTGCAAGCTGCAGAACCACCGCCACGGATTTCGTTATAAACGAAATATCTCCGAGCAGATAGTTTGTTCCCGTATTAAGTATCGCGGCAACGATAAAGACGATAATATAAACTATAATCTCGGCATATGTCTGCGATGTAAAAAGCAGAACAAGACAAATTATTACCGCCGCAAGAGAAAGTATTTTGACCATTTGCCTGTCAAGGTCCGCCGCATCCTCCTCCTCGGAGCCTACGTCGGTTGACATATACATATCATATTCCGAAAGCAGCTCCTTTACAGCCTCCTTTGCCGCGATACTCTCCTCCGTTTCGCCGTCATCGGCAAAGGTTACCTCAAAAAGCGCCGCGGAGTTCTTGTAATGCTCATCGTCATTTTCATATTCAACGTCCTTTATATTGCTTATATTCCTTATCCGCTCCGCAAGAGCCTCGCCGTTCTCATATGTAATATTTGAAACCATGACCTTCGCCGTTCCGTAGGTCATAAACTCCTCATCCATTATATTAAGCCCCTGCTTTGTTTCCGTAGTGTCCGGCAGATATTCGGTTATATCGTTAATAACATTCATCTTTGGTATTCCCGAAATTGCGAAAGCCAGAAAAAATGCAAACAATATATAGATAAAATTTCTCTTATCCACTATAAGCGTCGCAAGCTTTATCATAAATCCGTCTTTTTTCTCCATCCGACAGCCTTCCTTTTCAAAATTTCAACACTTGTTTGATTTCATACATATTGTACGCCCTTTTTCATAAAAAATCAACCATTAATTTTTATACATTTGTCGGAATTTCTATATATCAAATAGATTTATAATATATTTTTTTCTTTTTACAGCATACTCTAATGTTTTAGCTGCTCCTCCCCAACTATGACAGACATAAGCTATAACTATTTCAGACTCTCTTATCATCCATTCATTACGTTTTAATATAGCATAACGTTTAGGTGTTGATTCTATCGGTGGGTATAGTGTACCATCATATTTATCTGTATCATATTGTCTGTTCAAATATGGAATAATCAAAAATGATTGTATATGCGGATAATTTTTTTTCAAAGACCATACTGCGCTTGCTGCAATTCTGTCAAAGCAGCCATATCCGCCAAGAAAGAACTTATTTGCACCTTTATTTATAACTGTTTCTATCTCATTATATAGTTTTTGCTGTATATTATCCCCATAATTTTCATCAGCATGTCCGCAAAATGTAACTGTCATTACATATTACCTCCTGATTTATTTAAAATATTTTTCTTTAATATTATACTATTGCTCAATATATTAGTCAATAGCTTAATATTAAAAGCAGTATTTTGAATCACAATAATATATAATTAAATAAATATTATATGGAGGCTGAAAATGAGTAAGAACACAGAATTTAAAAATCGCGACAGATTTATAGAATTAGGCTTAACTATCGCTGCTGTAAGAAAAATGAAAGGTCTGTCACAGGAAAAGCTTGCGGAAAAGGCACATATCAGCCGTTCCCATTTAAGCTCTATTGAAGCGCCGAATATTATACGACCGTTTTCAGTTGAAGTTTTATATAATATAGCCGATGCTCTTGATATGAGAGCAGGTGATCTGCTCAATACAAAATTCCCGTTCAGCCAATAATGACGAACGGGAATTCTTATATGTGATTAAAATAGATTTTATATTTATCCCAATATTTCCTCAATAAGTCTTGCGAGCTTTGTCGCTTTTTCTTCAAGCACCGCCTGATTTTTACCCTCTATCATAACTCTTACAAGCGGCTCTGTGCCGGACGGGCGGATGAGAACTCTGCCCTCTCCCGCAAACTCCTCCTCAAGCTTTTTACATTCCTCCGCAATCTGCTCATTATCAAGATACTTATCCTTGTTTTCCGGCTTTACAACCGCGTTTACGAGAACCTGCGGAAGAACCTCGACAAGCGACGCCGCCTCCGACGCTTTTATACCTGTCTTTTTAAGGACCGCAAGGAACTGAAGCGCGCTTACAAGTCCGTCGCCGGTCGTGTTGTGGTCAAGGAATATTATGTGACCTGACTGCTCGCCGCCCAGACAATAGCCCTTGTCAAGCATTTCTTCAAGAACATAACGGTCGCCCACCTTTGTGCGCGGTATGTTAAGACCCATTTTGTCACCCGCTATAAACAGTCCAAGATTGCTCATTACGGTTGCTACGAGAGTGTTCTGCTTAAGTGTTCCCTGCTCCATCATGTACTTTGCGCATACCGCCATAATCTGGTCGCCGTCAATAAGCTTTCCGTTTTCATCGACCGCGAGAAGTCTGTCTGCGTCACCGTCAAACGCAAGACCGACATCCGCACCGATAGAGGTCACATATGCCTGTAAGCTTTCCATATGGGTTGAGCCGCACATTGCGTTGATATTTACGCCGTCCGGCGTGTTATGTATCGCCTCAACATTGGCACCGAGCTTATTAAGCGCCTTGAACGCTGTCTGATAGCTTGCTCCGTTTGCGCAGTCGATCGCGATTTTCATTCCGCGCAGATCGCAGTCTATCGTTGAGCACGCGAAAGCGACATAATCCTCAACCGCATTATGATTTGCGCTGATATAGCCGACTTTGCCGTGTGTGGGAAGATTTTCAATCTTCTTTTCGCCCCTTATGTAAGCCTCGATTTCGTCCTCGACCTCGTCTTTTAACTTATAGCCCTCGCCGTTAAAGAACTTTATTCCGTTATATTCGCATGGGTTATGCGATGCGGAAATAACAACGCCCGCGTCCGCCTTATACTTTCTTGTTAAATATGCGACTGCCGGAGTAGGAATAACTCCCAGCGGAATCACCTTTACTCCCACGCTGCACATACCCGCGGTCAATGCCGCCTCAAGCATATCACCCGATTTTCTTGTGTCCTTGCCGATAAGTATTCTCGGTCTCTTTTTTGAATTTCTTGTAAGAACATACGCGCCGCACTGACCCACCTTAAACGCCAGCTCAGCCGTTAAATCAACATTTGCCACACCCCTGATGCCGTCTGTACCAAACATTCTGCCCATAGCTTTCCAATTCCTTTCTCTGTCATTCTATATACTTTCTATATACTTTTCCGCCTTTGCGATTGCTTTCAATGTAACCTGCTTTGCGGGGCCTCCTATGACCTTTCTGTCATTGACACAGGTTTCCATTGAAACAGCGTCATATATATCATCCTCAATTATATCGGAGAAGGACTTCATTTCCTCCATGGAAAGGTCGGTTATCGCCTTATTGTTCTGTATACAATAAAATACCATATTGCCGATTACGGCGTGAGCGTCACGGAACGGAAGTCCCTTCTTTACGAGATAATCCGCCGCGTCGGTAGCGTTTGTAAAGCCGCCCTTCGCTCCCTCATACATATTATTCACATTTACGGTCATTGTTCTTATCATATCGCAGAACACCGGCAGACAAAGCTTAACGGTATCAATACTGTCAAATATCTGCTCCTTATCCTCCTGCATATCCTTGTTATACGCAAGCGGGATTCCCTTCATCATCGTGAGCAGTCCCATAAGATCACCGTAAACGCGTCCCGCCTTGCCCCTTATAAGCTCAGCAACATCGGGGTTTTTCTTCTGCGGCATTATTGACGAGCCTGTCGAATACGCGTCGTCCATTTCAACAAATGAAAACTCGTTGCTTGACCAGAGAATAAGCTCCTCCGAAAAACGGCTCGCGTGCATCATTATCATTGCAAGACAGCCTGCAAGCTCTATAACAAAATCCCTGTCCGAAACACCGTCAAGCGAGTTCATTGTTATATCGTCAAAGCCGAGCATCTCAGCGACAAATTCACGGTCGAGAGGATATGTCGTTCCCGCAAGCGCGCCCGAGCCGAGGGGCATGACGTTTGTTCTTTTCCGGCAGTTAACAAGACGCGAATAATCACGCTTAAACATCTCATAATATGCCATGCAGTGATGCGCGAACGTTATAGGCTGCGCCTTCTGAAGATGAGTATAGCCCGGCATGATCGTGTCAACATGCTTTTTCGCAAGCTGTACAAATGTGCTCATTGTTTCAACAAGCATTTCCTCTATCTCCGCCGTTTCATCCATAAGATACATTCTTATGTCAAGAGCCACCTGATCATTGCGGCTCCTTCCGGTATGAAGTCTCTTTCCCGCGTCGCCTATTCTGTCCGTTAGGATTTTTTCTATGTTCATGTGGATATCCTCGGCGTCAATGAGAAATTCAACCTTTCCCTCCTCAATGTCGTTAAGGATATTGCCAAGCTCCGAAACAATCGCGTCCGCGTCCTTCTGCGGAATTATTCCCTGTCTGCCAAGCATCGTCGCGTGCGCTATTGAGCCGCGTATATCCTGCCTGTACATTCTTTTATCAAAACGGATTGACGAATTAAAATCGTCAACCTTTTTATCCGTGGACTTCTGAAAACGTCCGCCCCATAATTTATCTGCCATTTTGTTTTTCCTTTCAGCTGTATATTATATACCAGTTTTTATTATAACACGACTTTTTCTCATTTTCAACTGTTATTTAAAAAAATCCGGTACGGAAGAAATTATTCCTCCGACACCGGATTTACATGTACCATACAATGCTTTACATCCTTGAAATTCTTCTCTATGCTGTCATGAACCTTTTCCGCCGTTTTATGAGCGTCAAACAGAGTTATGCTTCCGTCCTCGGATATTTCAACATCAACATAGACCTTTGAACCGAAGCGCCTTGTCATAAGCAGGTCGATCGACTTAACGCCCTCAACGCTGTTTATAACATTTCTCATCTGCTCTATTTCCTCATCGCTGCATGAGCTGTCGACAAGACTGTTTACCGCCTCCATAAAAATATCGTATGCCGCCTTTACTATAAACACGCATATTACGATACTTGCAATCGGCTCGCATATCGGAAAGCCTAAAATCGCGCCGCCGATACCGATAAGAGAGCCGACTGAGGAAAGCGCGTCTGAACGGTGGTGCCACGCGTCCGCCATCATTGACGATGAATTTACCTTCTTTGCCGCGCGCTTTGTATAGTGATACATCCACTCCTTGACCGCTATTGAAACAAATGCGGCTCCCAGCGCGATTTTACCCGGAATTATTATCTCGTTTCCGTTTATTATTGTTTTTACCGCCGATATTCCTATTCCCGCGCCTGTTGCAAAAAGCAGCATTGAAAGGATTATCGAAAAAATGCACTCTATTCTCTCATGCCCATAGGGATGACCGCTGTCGGACTTTTTAGACGCGAGGTTTATTCCGAAAATCACAGCTATTGTTGAAATCACATCCGACGCCGAGTGAACCGCGTCCGAAATCAAAGCCTGCGAATGAGCCGCAAAGCCTATTATAAATTTAAGCAGCGACAAAAGCAGATTCAATACAATGGTAATCACCGAAACTCTGTTTGCGGTTTTCGTATCCATAAAAACACCCCCTTGAGCTATAATATTCCGATGTTTATAAATTGTATCATCAAATTATATAATAGTCAAGCGTATTATTTGTTGCTGTATGATTACCATTATTATATGTAACTAAGACATTTGGACGGTTCGAGACCACTTAAAAAGTCGATAATTCTCGAAAAAATATTAAAAAA
>JBJEIW010000058.1:0-15952 GCA_051877435.1 Candidatus Ornithomonoglobus sp. | reverse complement strand
TACGCTTTGCACAATGGCTTTTTTACTGGATTTTTGATACCTGAATAGTAACATTCCGTTTTTTCTGTGCAAATTAACCACTTGAAAAATAATTGCTTCCATGTTAAAATGTATATAGATTGAGCAGCAAAAGCGTAAGTCCGAATCAGTCGGATTTACGCTTTATTTTTTTGCAAAGGAGTTAAAAATAATATGAAAAAAGAAGAAAGCTCAAATATTCTCGGTACAATGCCGATTAATAAGCTTATGATTACGCTTGGTGTACCGATGATTATTTCTATGATGCTCCAGGCGCTCTATAACATCGTAGACAGCGCCTTTGTGTCAAACATGCCGGGCAACGGCGAATTGGCGCTCAATGCGCTCACTCTTGCCTTCCCCGTACAGATGCTTATGGTTGCGGTACCTATGGGTACCGGCGTCGGAATGAACGCACTGCTCTCAAAAACACTCGGTCAAGGCAACCGTGAAAAGTGCGCTCGTATCGCGGGAAATGCATTTTTCCTTGGAGTGATAATATTTATCCTGTTCCTGCTGTTTGGTATATTCGGAACAAGGGCATATATCTCAACCCAGACTTCAAATCCCGAAATTCTTGAAATGGGTACAAGGTATCTCAGAATATGCTGTACCATTTCGTTCGGCATTATATTCTACGCCATACTTGAAAAGGTTTTACAGGCTACCGGACTTTCGCTTTATTCGACAATAGCTCAGATTTCCGGAGCGGTAACAAATATAATCCTTGACCCGATACTCATATACGGACTTTTCGGACTTCCTGCAATGGGAGTTGACGGTGCCGCGTATGCGACAGTTATCGGACAGATTGTATCGGCTGCGCTGGGGTTGGTGTTCCATTTAAAGAAAAACAAAGACGTTAAAAACGGACTTAAATACTTCAAGCCCTCGGGCAGAATTATAAAGCAGATATACTCAATCGGACTTCCGGCAATCATCGCTCAGGCGCTCATGTCAATTATGACCTACGGACTTAACATCATACTCGTAAGAGTTGACGAGACGCTCGTTACCGCATACGGTCTTTATTACAAGATACAGCAGTTTATTCTGTTCGCCGCCTTCGGTCTCCGTGATGCAATCACACCGATTGTATCCTTCAACCACGGCATGTGGAATAAAAAGCGTGTCAGAGACGGAGTAAAATACGGGATTCTCTATACTGTAATTATAATGGCAATAGGACTTCTGCTTATAGAGATATTCGCGCAGCCGTTCGCAAGGCTGTTCGGACTCTCGGGTGAAACGGAGCAGATATGTATCGACGCTATGAGAATTATCTCGATAAGCTTCATTTTTGCAGGCATAAACATCGCGTTTCAGGGGGTATATCAGGCGCTTGACAGCGGTATTGAATCACTCGTAATCTCAATTTGCCGTCAGATATTGTTCATTCTCCCGGTAGCATGGCTCTTCACCATCATTGCCGGTATGCAGTATTCATGGATTATATGGCTCACATTCCCTATCGGCGAAATTGCATCTGCAATAATTGGTACGGTGTTCCTTATAAGAATCAACAAAAAGAAAATCAGTATTATGAACTGATTTTAAGCGCTTAAGGAAAATACCTTACCACCGGTTATACATGGAGCCACAGATGGATTCTGTCGTAATTGATATAAACCCCTTAGAGTAGACATATGAAATAACACAAATATTTCATGCCTGCACTAAGGGGTTTATATTATCAATATATTTTATTACATTGTTGACGGATACGGAACCTCGCCGTGCTCGCTTGCGTTAAGACCGAGATATTCCTCCTCCCGGTCAACTCTGAGCTTCGTGAAGAATCTCACAATACCCACCGCGATAAGCGTGCCGATTATTGCAACAGCCGCGGTTATTACTATACTGATAAGCTGCGCAATGAAAAGATGTGTTTGTCCGAATACCAGACCTGCCTTGCCGTTTACAGACGGGTCGGCAAATATTCCCGTTAATATGCATCCTAAAATACCGCCGATACCGTGACAGCCGAAGGCATCAAGCGCGTCGTCGTAGCCGAGCTTCTGCTTCATTACCGAAATCGCAAAATAGCATACCGGACTGACCGCCGCGCCGAAAACAAAGGATGCCCATATCGGGACAAAGCCCGCTGCCGGAGTTATTGCGACAAGCCCCGCAACAGCGCCTGTGCACGCGCCGATAATTGTCGGCTTTCCGTCCTTTAAAGCGTCGCATAACATCCACGAAAGCATCGCGGTCGCCGCGGATGTGTTCGTTGTTATAAATGCGTGAAGCGCAAGACCGTCCGCCTTGAGCGATGAACCGGCATTGAAGCCGAACCATCCGAACCAGAGAATTGACGCGCCCAATACAACAAATACGATGTTGTGAGGAAGAAAGCTCTTTCCTGTTCTCACGCCGTGTCTGGGACCTATTATGAGGGCAAGAAGAAGCGCGGTTATACCTGAGCTTATATGTACCACGTTGCCGCCGGCAAAGTCGACTGCGCCGAGCTTATCTATGAGACCGCCGCCCCATACCATATGAGCCATAGGGAAATAAACTAAAAATAACCACAGCGCAACAAACGGAAAAATCGCCTTGAACCTCATACGTCCCGCAACAGCGCCCGTAAACAGTGCCGGAGTGATTATCGCGAACATCATCTGGAATATCGCAAAGCCCGCAGACGGAATTGTGTCCGCGTACGGTCCCGGCTCGGTTCCAACGCCGTTAAAGCAGAACGCCTTTAAATTTCCGATTATGCCGCCGATGTCGCCGCTGAATGAGAGCGAATATCCGCAGAGTACCCATAATACGGATGCAAGTCCCATAATTGAAATTGACATCATCATTGTGTTTACAACATTCTTTCTCTGTGAAAGACCTCCGTAGAAAAACGCCAGCCCCGGCGTCATAAAGAATACATACGTTGCGCAGAGTATCATAAACCCTGTGTCTCCTGTGTTAATCATACCATTAACTTCCTTTCTTACTTGTTTTAAATCGGAGCAACGCTCCCGCTTTGATTGCAAGGAGCGGAGCTTGCGACAGATTGCAACCTACGCAGGGAGCGTTAGCTCCTCAGGATTTCAGTGGGGGATTAATTCCCCCACTGAAATTCTGAATGGCACCCGCCGCCTGAGAGGCGGGGAACATCTGCGTTTAGGTTATATTGCGGGTCAAAAAAATAAGGCGTCTGAAACCGATCAACGGTTCCAAACGCCTTTGTTTGAACATGGTAATTATACCACGTCCGGAATTAATTGTCAAGATGGATACCCCAAAAAATTACCACAGTCGAACTTTTTGTCGAACCTGCAATAAATTAAGCTAATAATTCAGTAAATTTTTTGTTGTTTTACGGTAAGATATATGATACAATATAAGTGTAATATTTTCCGAAAGGACAGATGCTATGTGAAAAAATACACTAAAATACTTGCGGTTCTCGCCGCTTCGGCAGCCGTGGCAGGCTCGCTCTCCTCGGCAACTGCAGCAGACGACATCAAGGTTCTGCTTGACGGAAATGATCTGAGCTTTGATGTTCCGCCGCAGATTATTGATGAACGCACCATGGTGCCGCTCCGCGCAATCTTTGAGGCTATGGGCGCAGCAGTGGACTGGGACGGTGATACTCAGACCGTTACCGCAGTCAGAGAAAGCGTAACGGTAAAAATGACTGTAGGCAGCAGAGAAATCTATGTTTGCGGTGAACCGGTCACCCTTGATGTTCCGCCGCAGATCGTTGACGACCGCACGCTTGTTCCGGCAAGAGCCGTTGCCGAAGCTTTCGGCGCCGCGGTTGAATGGGACGGCGATGCAAGAACCGTTATTATAACCTCAGCCGCAGAGGAAGCATCGGCATCCGAACAGACCCCAGCCCCTACCGAGGCCCCGACAGAAACAGAAGCCGCAGCGCAGGAAACGAATATTCCGATCGAAAACGGCACAATAACAACTCAATCCGTAAGCAAATTCGAGATAACAGACTTTACGGTAAATAGCGACGGAACCTACACCATAGAGTATACCTTCAGCACGTTCCTTGAGGGGCACGGCTCGGTTGCGGTAAGCTTTGACTGCCTTGATGAAAACGGCAGGGTTGTAGACAGCTTCGGCGGCATCTACCCATCCACCGATTACACATGGAGTCAGCAGAAGGATTCCGCCGTGATCCCCGGAAGCACCGTAAAAATCGTGACTCCGGCTGTGTAAAACAGCATATATTATAAAAGCGCCCGAAAACAGGCGCTTTTTCTGATTTGTATCAGTCATTCTCAAATGACGCAACCGTTACGGAGATCTCCCCTCCGTCGGCATCGCACACAACTACGCTGTCCTCCTTGATTTTGCCAGTGAGCGAAAGACGGGCGAGCTTATCCTCAATAAGTGACTGGATCGCGCGCTTCAGCGGTCTTGCGCCGTACTGAACATCATAGCCCTTTTCAAGAATTATATCCTTTGCGGCGTCGGTAATTGTAAACTGCGCCTTCTTCTCCGCAAGCTTTTCCTTTATATCCTTGAGCATAAGGTCTATTATCTGCTTCAATTCCGGCTTCTCAAGCGGCTTGAAGGTCACAATATCGTCGATTCTGTTAAGAAATTCGGGCTTGAAGAACTGCTTTAAGCTCTTTTCCACGTTATCCTTCATTGTGACGCTTGTGTCGCGGTTGAAGCCGGTCTTATTCGAGTTGAACTCGCTTCCGCTGTTTGTTGTCATAACGATGATCGTGTTCTCAAAGTTTACAACCTTGCCGTGACTGTCCGATATTCTTCCGTCGTCAAGAATCTGGAGAAATACGTTGAACACATCCGGATGCGCCTTTTCAATCTCGTCAAGAAGGATGACCGAATACGGCTTTCTCCTTATCTTCTCCGTGAGCTGACCCGCGTCGTCATAGCCTACATATCCCGGAGGAGAGCCGATGAGCTTTGACACGGCGTGCTTTTCCATATACTCCGACATATCTATTCTCACGAGCGCCTCCTCGTTATTGAACATTACCTCGGCAATGGTCTTTACAAGCTCCGTTTTTCCCACACCCGTGGGGCCTGCAAATATGAACGATACGGGACGCTTCTTTGAGGTTATGTCCGCTCTTCCGCGGCGTATTGCACGCGAAACAGCCTTTACAGCCTCGTCCTGACCGATAACCCTCTTGTGGATTCTGTCCTCAAGATGTAAAAGCTTTTCCGATTCGTCCTCCGTAAGGCGGTGTACAGGTATCTTTGTCCAGCCCTCTATTACCGCGGCTATGTCGTCAAAGGTAATTTCAGCCTTCAGCGCCTCTGCCTCCATTGCCTTCCGCTTTTCCTCAAGACGCAGCTTCTCTGAATGGAGATTTGCAAGCTTTTCATAATTTATTATATCAGCGCTGTCGCCGGTTTCGTTATTTATTTCCTCTTCCTCCGCCGCGATCGCCTCCATGCGGTCATTGATCAGCGAAAGCTCATAAAGGCTCTTGTTTCTGAGATTAACGCGGGAGCCTGCCTCGTCGATCACATCGATCGCCTTATCCGGCAGGAAGCGGTCGGTTATATACCGCTCCGACATTCTCACCGCTTGCTCAATGCTCTCATGGCTGATTTTTACCCTGTGGTAATTCTCATAATAGTCCTTTATACCCTCAAGGATCTCGATACTGTCCTCGATTGACGGCTCGTCAACCAATACCGGCTGGAAACGGCGTTCAAGCGCGGAATCCTTTTCGATATGCTTGCGGTATTCATTAAGGGTCGTTGCGCCGATTATCTGTATCTCGCCGCGCGCCAGAGCAGGCTTTAAGATATTTGCCGCGCTCATTGCGCCCTCAGCGTCGCCCGCAGCGACTATGTTATGAATCTCATCTATAACAAGGATCACATTCTGTCTTTCCTCCGCCTCCTTAAGAAGCGACTTAAGCCTTGATTCAAATTGTCCTCTGAACTGGGTGCCCGCGACAAGCGCCGCAAAATCTATGAGGTACAGCCGCGCGTCAAAGAGCTTGGGCGGAACATTCTTTTCAAATATTCTCATCGCAAGTCCCTCCGCGACCGCGGTCTTGCCGACTCCCGGCTCGCCTAAAAGCACCGGGTTGTTCTTCTGACGTCTGTTTAAAATCTGGATAACGCGCTCAACCTCGCTGTTTCTCCCTACAACCCTGTCAACCTTGCCCAGAGCCGCTCTTGCGGTGAGGTCGGTGCCGTAGGTGTCAAGCACACTCTTTTTGCCGTTTCTTCTGCCTCCCTTGGCATTCTTTTCCTTCTTCTTTTTATCGGCATTTCCCGGCATATTCTCCTCCGGCTCATCCTTTTCGCCAAACGGCATAGGAAATCCACCGAAAATGTTCTGCATGAAATCTGAAATCGGCGCGGTTGCCGCTCCGCCCTCGGAATCCTCATCGCCGTCCATGCCCTGCATCGCGGCAAGCATATTTTTCTCTGCCTCCGCCATGCCCTCGGGGCCGCCCATGCTTTCGATGAACTCATTCATCTGATCGTTCACCTGCTCTATTTCATTATCACCGATACCGAATCGCTCAAACATCTGATTAACGGACGGAAGTCCCAGCTCCTTTGCGCATTTAAGGCAGTAGCCCTCCATTGAGGTCTTGTTCCCCTCTACCTTTGTAATGTACATAACAGCCGGTCGCTGCCCGCATTTTATACACATATCCATTTAATATCTGTTTCCCTTCAAAATATCTCATTACATTATATTATAGTACATGCCTATACATTTTACTATTGTATCATATATTTTATAAAATTAAAAGACTTTTTTGCAAAATTAATATTTTATTTGCAAATATATATAAAAAGTCTTGTGAATCGCATAGTTATACGGTTCATAAGACTTTTTTGTTCATTTAAGCGTCAAAAATCGGATTGTAATTATACCAATGGAATAGTATATTATATGGTGATTTCACCATCAAATACGAACCTTGCGGGACCTGTCATATATACACAGTTGTCCTCCCTGTCCCATTTTATGTGAAGTGTTCCGCCGAGAAGCACGAGATCTGCCTCACCGTCAACATGACCGTCAAGGGTTGCGGCAACAAGTGTCGCGCAGGCGCCTGTTCCGCACGCAAGTGTCTCACCGGCTCCTCTTTCCCAGACTCTCATCTTTATTGTGCTTCTGTCAACTATCTGAGCAAACTCTGTATTGATTCGTCTCGGGAAAAGCTTATGATTCTCAAACTTAGGACCTATCTTTTCAATTTCAAGGCTGTCGGTATCGTCAATATATGTAACCGCATGAGGATTACCCATTGAAACGCCTGTTACAAGGTATTCCTTACCGTCAACCGTTACCGGCCGGCTTATAAAGCGGTCAAGCTCCGAATCGATCGGTATATTCTTCGGAACAAGCTCCGGCTGTCCCATGTTAACTCTTACCGTTTCAACCTCGCCGTTATCGTCAAGGTGAAGCTCAAGAATTTTAATGCCCGCAAGTGTTTCAAGCGTCAGAGTCGTTTTATCGGTAAGACCCTTATCATGAACATATTTTCCCACACATCGGGTCGCGTTGCCGCACATCTCCGCCTGAGTTCCGTCACTGTTATACATGTCCATTCTGAAATCCGCGACCTCAGAACGGCAGATAAGAACAAGACCATCAGAGCCTATGCCGAAATGTCTGTCCGATACCGCCTTTGCCGTGGCGTTAATGTCCTCAAGCGTCCTGTCAAGACAGTTTACATAAATATAATCGTTGCCTGCCCCGTGCATTTTTGTAAATTTAAACGTCTGCATCGTTAATTAAGTCCTTTCGTTTTTATGTGTATATTTTTCATTCACCGTCGATATTCAATATCGTCCGCGCGGTATCTATAGTCCTTGCGCCCGTGTCCATGCTTCGTTTCTGGATAAACCTGTGCGCCTGCTGCTCGGTCATATGATACCTCTCTATTAAAAACAGCTTAGCCTTTTCAATCAGCTTATTTTCCTCAGGCGATCTTGCGCCCTTTTTCCTGTGCTCCGGTATATGACCCAGGAATACATTGATCGATGAAATAAGTCTCTGCCTTGTTACCGGCAGCGGCAGTATAAATATCTCGTCATTATCAATATCATCAACATGCTCAGCTCTTACTATAGCCATCAGCTTGCAGCCGGAATGCAGATTCTCACATACCTCATCGGCAACCATATCCGGCAGCTTGAAGCCCATTATTATAAGAGCTTCATCATAATCATCGATCGCGCGCAGCAGCTCGGCGGCAGAATGACAGACCGCGTTATCGGTTTCAAACCCGCTGCCGTCAAGCATGCTTCTGATTTTCATTGCCGTCTGATCCTGAGAAAAAGCCAGAATAATACGTTTCAAGCTCTGCCGCCCTCCTTATCATCAGATAATTTGATATTATTCATTTAATACTGAACCAGATACCTGTCAAGCTCCCATTTGCTTACCTCACGGCGGTACTCGTCATATTAGGCTTCCTTGTTGGCAATATAATGCTCCTTCAGCTTTGCGCCGAGAAGGTCTTCAATAAGCTTTGAATCCCTCGCTATCTTTAAGGCTTCATTAAGGCTTACCGGCATTTTCTTTATACCCATAAGCGATCTTTCTTCTTCTGTAATATCACTCACATTCATACCGATGCTCGGCGGAAGAACAATACTCTTATCCTTTATGCCCGCAAGACCCGCCTTGAGAATTGCGGCGATCGCAAGATACGGATTTGCCGTGCCGTCCGGTGAGCGGTATTCAATAAGCGAATTTTCCGGCTTGCGCGTTCTTATCGCTCTTATAAGAAGGCTTCTGTTGTTTTCCGACCATGAGATGTGGCACGGAGCGTCAGCGCCCGGAATAAAGCGTCTGTATGAATTTACCGTAGGATTTGTAAGGCATGAAATTTCGCGTGTATAGTGAAGCAGTCCGGCAATAAAGCGGTATGCCGTCGGCGCGAACTTCTTTGCCTCAGGGTCATATTCAAACAGGTTCTTTCCGTCCTTTTCAAGCCACATATTAAGATGCATACCCGAACCCCATTCGTTTGCGAACGGCTTCGGCATAAAAGTCGCGTGCAGACCGTTGCGCTTTGCGATCGTTTTTATAACCATCTTGCTTGTTATAATTCTGTCCGCGGTTGTGAGCGCGTCATCCGCCTTAAACACTATCTCATGCTGACCGCGCGCCATTTCATGGTGGGAAGCCTCGATAACATATCCCATTTCCTCGAGGGTAAGGCATATATCGCGGCGGGTGTTTTCGCCGTTATCAAGCGGAGCCACATCAAAATAGCTGCCGTGGTCGTTTGTTTCCGTTGTAGGTCTGCCCTGCTCGTCGGTGTTGAAGAGGAAGAACTCCATTTCCGGTCCGATTTTAAAGGTGAAGCCCATTTCCTCCGCTTCCTTGATAACTCTTTCAAGTATAAGTCTCGGATTATATTCAAGCGGCTGACCGTCCGGCGTGCATACGTCGCAGATAAGTCTTGCAACCTTTCCGTTATGCGGACGCCACGGGAATATAGCAAAGGTTGTCAGATCCGGGTGAAGGTACAGGTCGCTTTCCTCGATATTGGCAAAGCCGTCAATTGCGGAGCCGTCAAAGATACAGAGATTATCAAGCGCGTCATTGAGCTTATCTACAGTTATTGCCATGTTGCGCATCCGCCCGAGCATATCGGTAAACTGCAGTCTTATAAATCTGACATCCTCGTCCTCAACTCTCTGTAATATTATATCTTTAGGTGTCATAACAATACCTCCTGTATATGGTAATTAGGGAATTTATTATATCTGATATTTACTAAAAAAGGCACACAAAATAAAATGTGCGCCTTTGCATATATTCATATTATAACATATGTCTTTGTATTTTGCAATACTTTTTTCAAAAAGAATAATAATAATATTGCAGTTACATTGTCAATTTTTCAATTATTTCCTTTTCCGTCATAAATCTGACAAGTCTGCCGTCATCATCAAATACGGCAGCGATTGTTGTTTGTGATGGGGTTATTGTTTTTGCCGCATCTATAAGCTTATGTCTGCCGTCTACAATTACAAGTCTTGCTTTATTGGTATTCTTTTTATCATGCGATACCGCGTTTATAAAATCTACATTATACAGCTCTTTTGCGGTTATCAGATTACCCAGCAGAAACAAAGCCATTGTAAATGCGGATAAATTTATTATACCATAACACAGACTGATAACCGCAGTGCACATTAAGACAGTGGAAAGAATCACGGCTGATCCCTTCATAATTCGCTGTGAAGTTAATGCGCCATATTTGTATGAAATTATACGCTTCAGTATTATTCCTCCGTCAAGAGGCGCGACAGGCAGCAGATTCATAACCAAAAGCGCAGTATTTATGCGGTAAAATTCCACGCTGCAGGTATACAGTGCGGCAAGCGCCAACAATGCGTTTACAAGCGGTCCTGCGGAGTACACTATTATTTCATCTGCAAGAGACCTCACAAGCCTGTTTTTAAGCTCAAGATGAACCCCGAACGGCGAAAAGGTCATGCTCTCCGGGCGCAGACCTATGCATAGAGCGGCTATCAGATGCGCACACTCGTGTGCTGCCATTACTGCATATGCGACTGCCAGTACAGATATATTTCCTGTAAGCCATGCCATAAAAAACAGAATAACTGTTAACGGGTTTATTTTAATTTTCATTTTATCACCATTACTATAAATACTATGGCAATAAAAAAATCAGAACACAAGGCTCTGATTTTTTAATAATTACGCAAGTCTGTAACCGCCGACAGGTCTGATCTGGAGTACATGGCACATTCCCTCACCGAGAACCGCCTCAATTCCTGTTTTGAACTCGTCAAGCATATCGTTCGGAACAAATGCCTGAACCGTACCCGCAAAGCCGCCGCCGTGAACTCTGTATGCTCCTCTGTCTCCAAGAATTTCATCACAGAGAGCGATTGTGAGTGATACCGCCTGCTGGTACGGCAAACTTGATGCATATACATTCTGCAAATACATATATGACGATCTGCCAGACTCCTTACTGAGCTTGCAGAACCGTTCAAAGTCTCCCGCTTCAAGCGCTGCCGCTTCTTCTACCGCTCTCTCAGAATCGTTGAAGTAATGATACGCGCGGAGCACTGCTCTGTCATTCTTTACTGACGCACGGATATTCTTCATTTCACGCATGAAGTCCGCCTTATCAACATCGCGCAGAAATTCCTTGCCGAAGTATGCCGCTACTTTCTTCATCTCCGCCGGGACTGCGGCATATTCATGCGTAAGCTCCGCATGGTCTGCGCCGCTGTCGATTACGCAGAGTGAATGATTATAGTCAGAAAGGTCAAAAGCAACCTTTCTAACTATGGGTTTTTCATTATCCTGAAAGTCAACCGCGACAACAGCGCCTACAGATGATGCCATCTGATCAAGCAGTCCGCTGGGCTTGTCGTAGTAGACGTTCTCAGCAAACTGTCCTATTTTGGCGATTTCCACCGGATCCACTGCGCCGTTTGCACAGAGATGATTTACTATTGTACCCACAAGCACCTCAAACGCAGCCGATGACGAAAGACCGGAACCCTTCATAACATTTGACTCAGTATAGGCGTTGAAGCCTTTAAGCTCATAGCCCATGTCTGAGAATTTTCTAAGAACACCTCGGATAAGAGCAATTGCCTTGTCAAACTGCTCAGGATGAATTTCGAGGTCATCAAGCTGAACTTCATCCATCCTGTAGCCCTTTGACTGGATTCTTACAATATTTTCATTATTAAATGAAACCGCCGCAATTACGTCAAGGTTTACACTGCCGGCAAGAACACAGCCGTGCTGATGGTCTGTGTGGTTACCTCCTAGCTCAGTTCTGCCAGGCGCCGAAAACAGTGCCAGCTCATCAGCCTCACCAAAGGTATTTTTATAACCCTCAATTACGCTTAAATATCTGTCTGCATAAGGTTTTACATCACCTGTACATGAATATATGTATGCAAGCTTATCATCAAACACTCCGTCTGAAAGCTGTTTTTTCAGCTCGTCTGTTTTAAGCATAGCTCAATCCCCTTTCTTATATGAATATAGGGAGCAAGTCATGCCCCCTATTTAAATTCCATTACTCTACTTTAAGAAAATCACTTACCGTGTTCTCCATCTGTTCCTTTTCAACAACAGTATCAAAGATAGGCGTGCGGTTCTTAAGCTCCGAAAGTGACTCAGGACATTTCATACCGCTCTTCTTTTCAAGCATTGCAAGAAGCTCAAATTCATCCTTCCCGGCAACCGCATTATAATCCTCGAGAGCAATAAGAACACTCTGATTGAATTTGAACGGACTTGCAGTTGAGGCAATAACTGTCTTTGTTGTGTCGCCTGTTCTTGAAACATACTTATCGTATACGCTCTTTGCTACGGCAGTATGCGTATCCATTACATAGCCGCTCTCATCATATGTAGCTCTGATTGCAGCCATTGTCTCCTTATCATCACAGCAGTCTGCGTCAAAAAGCTTCTGCATTGCAGTCTTGATGTCTGCCGGTATCTCATATTCACCATCTTCTGAAAGCTTTGACATGAAGCCCTTCACAGTCTCATCATTTCTGCCCGAGAGATCATAGAGGAATCTCTCAAGATTTGATGAAATAAGAATATCCATTGACGGTGAAATTGTCGTATGGAAACGTCTGTTCTTATTATACACACCCGTCTTTATAAAATCTGTAAGAACATTGTTCTCATTTGACGCGCAGATGAACCTTCTGATTGGGAGTCCCATCTTCTTTGCGTAATATGCAGCAAGGATATTACCGAAATTACCGGTCGGAACAACAACGTTTATTTCGTCGCCTATTGCTATTTCCTTTGATGCGAGTAAGTCCGCATATGCCGAGAAGTAATAAACTATCTGCGGAACAAGACGTCCCCAGTTAATAGAGTTGGCAGATGAAAGCTTGAAGCCGTTTTTATCAAGAAGCTCCTTGTACTCAACATCTGTAAAAATCTTCTTAACACCATTCTGAGCATCGTCAAAGTTACCGTTGACTGCCGCAACAGAAACATTGTTTCCGCGCTGTGTAACCATCTGAAGCTTCTGAATTTCACTTACACCGTTATCAGGATAGAATACTATTATTCTTGTGCCGTTTACATCTCTGAACCCTTCAAGAGCAGCCTTCCCTGTGTCGCCTGAGGTTGCAACAAGAATAATAATTTCTTCGTTCTCGTTTGTCATGCGCATTGAAGTTGTAAGGAAATGCGGCAGAATCTGTAACGCCATATCCTTGAATGCGCATGTCGGACCGTGCCACAATTCGAGGAAATAAACCTTATCATTCAGCTTATAAACCGGTGCGATTGCGTCAGTTCCGAACTTCTCCTTTGTATAAGCCGATGTTATACAATTCTTAAGATCATCTGCTGAGAAGTCTGTCAGGAACTTGCTGAGGACAAAATATGCTCTCTCGTGGTATGACTTTTCCGCAAGCGTCTCAATTTCTTCAAGCGTTACCTCCGGAAAGCTCTCCGGCACGAAAAGTCCGCCCTCTGCTGACAAGCCCTGCTTTATTGCCTGCGCCGAGCTTACGCTTATACTGTTATCCCTTGTACTATGATACTGCATTTTAACCTCCAAAATAAACAGTCAGACGGACGTATAGTGCCTCTACCGGCTGTCCGTAAATTTATTATCCGGCTCAAAGTTACGTCCGTCTGATGTATTAATTTCTATATAATTTTATGCTAAAGCCTTAACATACTCCGGCGCTGTTTCAGCATCGATACTGAGTGAAAGCACAAAGTCAATGCTGAAGCGCTTGCTGATCACATCAAGTCTTGAAAGGAAGCTCTCAAGTCCGTCGAGGTCATCGCTTCTTACGATCTTAAAGAGGCCGTCAACAAAAATGTTTGTGATGTCGTAGTTGCCGCTGATGATACCGCAGATAAAGCCTTCAAATTCACTGTAGTTTACGATATCGAAATCACCTGTAGCTGTAAGTCTTACCTTTCTTGATACATCAAAAATAGCGCTTGCTGTGTTGTTTGAAATGAAAACAACATTGCCCTTAGCAACCTCTGCAGCCGCATTAACCTGCTCTATAAGAGCCTTTGTCTTACCCGTACCCTTTTTACCGATAAGTAATTTTACCATAGTCTTTTTCCTCCATTCACAATGTTCATTACGGTATTGTGTATGCACTTCATGCACAATACCTCCGAACATATTTGTTATCTGATTTAATTTCTTATTTATTTGGCAAGTCTTGCTTCAAGCTCAGCCTGCATATCCGTATAACCGGGCTTGCCAAGAAGAGCAAACATATTCTTCTTATATGACTCAACACCAGGCTGGTTGAATGGGTTAACTCCGAGGAGATAGCCTGAGATGCCGCATGCCTTTTCAAAGAAGTATACAAGCTTACCAAAGTTATATGCATCAAGCTTCGGAACCCTTACCACGAGGTTAGGAACACCGCCGTCAACATGTGCAAGAGCCGTACCCTGTGAAGCCTTGAGGTTTACAAAGTCGAGTGTTTTGTCTGCGAGGAAGTTAAGTCCGTCAAGATTGTCATCGTTAGCCTTGATTGTAACATTCTTCTTAGGCTCGTCAACAAGAACAGCAGTTTCAAACATAATTCTCTGACCGTCCTGGATATACTGTCCCATTGAGTGAAGATCTGTTGAAAAATCTGCCGCAGCCGGGAATATACCCTTCTTGTCCTTACCCTCGCTCTCGCCATAGAGCTGCTTCCACCACTCGCCGAAGTAATGAAGCGCCGGCTCAAAGTTGATGAGCATTTCCACAGTCTTGCCTTTTCTTGAAAGACAGTTTCTTACTGCCGCATACTGATATGCCGGGTTCTGTGCAAGATCCGGATTTCCGTAAAGCTCGCGACCGTCTGCTGCTCCCTGCATCATAGCATCTATATCAATACCCGCTGCCGCAATCGGAAGGAGTCCGACCGCTGTAAGAACACTGAAACGTCCGCCTACATCATCAGGAACTACAAAGGTTTCATAGCCCTCTGCATCCGCCAATGTCTTAAGAGCGCCGCGCGCCTTATCGGTTGTCGCGTAAATTCTGTCCTTAGCGCCTTCCTTTCCGTACTTGTTCTCAAGAATCTCCTTGAAAACTCTGAAAGCGATCGCAGGCTCTGTTGTTGTGCCTGACTTTGAAATTACGTTTACCGAAAAGTCCTTGCCCTCAACAGCCTCGATAAGTTCTGCAAGATAGGTAGCGCTTATGCTGTTGCCTGCATAGAAAATCTGAGGACCGTTTCTCAGCTCAGGTGAAACCGCATTAGCAAATGTATGTGAAAGCATTTCAATTGCCGCTCTTGCACCGAGGTATGAACCGCCTATACCGATAACGATAAGCGCCTCTGAGTCGCTGCGGATCTTTTCAGCAGCCTTCTTGATACGGGCAAACTCGTCCTTGTCGTAATCAACCGGCAAATCTACCCAGCCCAAGTAATCATTGCCAAGACCCGTCTTATTATTGATAGTGTCATGAGCGACCTTTACATAAGGCGCCATTGCGTCGATTTCTTCCTGTGAAACGAAATCAGCAGCTTTTGAATAATCAAAAACTAATTCACTCATAGTAAACCTCCTAATAGTTTTCACTAAATTATTATAGATATATTTTACACTATTTTTATAGAATTGTCAATAGTGAATTCCAATCTTTGTTTAATGGCTTAGTTGTGCGGTTTATTGTAAATGGTAAATATTTCTGACAGAATTTTGACAGAATTTATTCTTTTTGCTCTCACTTATTCAAATTAAAGACCTCGTTGTTTAAATTCTCTCTAAGCTCATCCATATCTAATTTTAAACTTACATATATATTTAGTGTTGTTTGAATATTAGAATGTCCCATTAGATATTGTAATGTTTTCCACGGAATATTTGCATAACTTACTCCTTTCCCCATATAACAGACGTTTAATATCTAGTATTATTATATCACCAGATACTACATTCTGTCAAGCCTATAGTTTATTTGAGTTTCCCCAAAAAACAAAACAAAAAAGCCTACAATCTGCATAACTA
>JBJEIW010000057.1:0-16026 GCA_051877435.1 Candidatus Ornithomonoglobus sp. | reverse complement strand
TGTTTTTGGGAAGAATTGTTCCCGAAAAGGGAATCACTTATCTGATAGATGCATTTAAACGAGTACAAACGGAAAAAAAACTTGTCATTGCCGGAGGCGCAAGCGATACCGATGAATTTATGAATGAGGTAAAGAAATCGGCAGAAACAGATAATAGAATTATGTTTACCGGGTTTGTACAGGGGCAGGAAATGGAAGAACTATACAGCAATGCTTATTTATATGTGCTTCCGAGTGATCTTGAGGGAATGCCCATAAGCCTTTTGGAGGCAATGAGTTATGGTAACTGCTGTCTGGTATCTGACATTCCTGAATGTACAGAGGTTGTTGAGGATAAGGCGGTTACATTTAAAAGGGGAGATGCAGAGGATTTATGCGACAAACTCCAATTGTTGTGTGATAACAGTGAAATTGTACAGAGCTATAAGGACAATGCTTCCGATTATATCTGTGAAAGATATAACTGGGATGAGGTTGTTGATAAAACATTGGAGCTGTATAAAAAGGGAGCACTAAGATGATTAGAATATTACATAGTGTAAGTAATATGGACAGAGCAGGAATTGAAACTATGCTTATGAACTATTACCGACACATAGACAGAGATAAGGTTCAGTTTGATTTCTTGTGCAATAAGAAGAAGCCGGGCGCGTATGATGATGAGATTAAAAGCATGGGCGGAAGAATATTCCGCACTCCGGGTTTGAATCCGGCGAAATATCCGAAGTATATGCAATTTATGAATAACCTGTTTAAGGAGAATCCGGAATATCAAATAATCGAAGCCCACAATGGCGCTTTGGGAGTATATGCATTGCATTGCGCAAAGCTTAACAATATTCCCACAAGAATTTTTCATGCACACGGCGCAAGCATTACAAAGGATTTGAAGTGGCCTCTGAAGATGTTTTGCAGAAGTCGATTAAAATATAATATAAATCATAAATTTACCTGCGGAATTGCCGCAGCACGTTGTTATTTTGGCAATAAAGCTGTAAAGAACGGCGACTATGAGTTAATTCCCAATGCAATAGAAACCGATAGATTTACTTATAATGAGGCTGTAAGAGAAACCATGAAATCAAAATACAAGCTTCATGGTAAAAAGATTATTGGTCATGTGGGTAGATTTATGAAGCAGAAAAATCATGAATTTTTATTAAATGTATTTGCCGAGCTTCATAAGTCCGATCCTGACACATACCTTGTGCTTTTGGGTGACGGTGAGCTTTTGAATAAGATGAAACGGAAGGCCGAGGTGATGGGTTTTTCGGACAGTGTATATTTTGCAGGAAATGTAGCTAATGCAAACGAGTGGTACAGTGTATTTGATGTGTTTGTTCTGCCTTCCATATGGGAGGGGCTTCCGGTAGTCGGTATTGAGGCACAGGCTGCGGGGCTGCCGTGTATTTTCTCGGACAATGTTACAAACGAAATTGCCATAACCGATAATGTTAGATTTATCGGACTTGGTGAGAGTGTAAAGACTTGGACTGATGCCATTCGTGAATATCTTGATATAAAAGAGAGAAAAGACAATTCAGCGAGTATAGCAAATAACAGATATGATATAAAGCTTGAAGCGAGAAAGCTTCAGGAACGGTACATAGAGTTATATGAAGGAGCAATATGAAAATAGGAATTTTAACCCATCATTATATTAATAATTTCGGGGCATTTCTTCAAACCTATGCGCTTTGTGAAGTGGTCAAGGGATTGTATCCGGATGCGGAGGTTTATGTAATAAATTATGTAAACAAAAGACATTTTATAACCAACACATTGGGGTGGTTCAGGGTATATCAAAAGGAAAATATTTCGGGCTGGATCGAAAAGATAGGACTTCCGCGGACGTTTTCTCAAGCAAGGAGAAAATATCTTAATATGACTGTGCCTGTATCCGATGCAGATGCAATTAACCGTCTCGGATTTGATACAATTATTGTCGGGAGTGATGAGGTATGGAATTATGCCGATAAAAAAGCCTACAACCCGATAAAATTCGGTGTGGGACTTGATTGCAGAAATCTTGTAGCCTATGCTCCGAGCTGCGGGCAGGCTTTTTCAAAGCTTTTAATGCCGGAATATGCAAGGGAAGGGCTTAAGTCATATAAATCACTTTCGGCAAGAGATTCCGATACATATAATATGCTATGCAGTCTGGGATTTAAGGCAAAGAGAGTTGTAGACCCGACATTTTTAACTAAGATTCCGACTGAACCCGTGAAGGTCAAAAAGCCATACATCCTGTTCTATTATTGTGACAATTTGCCGCATGAGGAGCTTAACGAGATAATAAACTATGCAAAGGAGAACAAGCTTGCATTATACGGTGCAGGAGAATGTAATAAAATTTATGATAGAAACACAATAAATCTTACACCGTTCCAGTGGAATGAAATGTTTAAGAATGCAAATGCGGTTGTTACGGGAACCTTTCATGGTGTGGTATTTTCGATTATAAACAAGCGTGATTTTGTTTGTTATATGTCAAATCCGAGCAGAATAGCAAAGGTTAATTCATTGCTTGACGAATTTAACTTATCAGACCGAAAGGTAAAAAACCGAAACACGGTAGAACTTATAAATACTACTATTGATTACGATAAGGTTTACAGGATTGTTGATGCAAAACGTGAGGAAAGTATCAGATATTTAAGGGAGAGTATACAAAATGGAAGAAAAAAAGATTACTCTGTTTACAAATAAGACTGAATGCTGTGCTTGCGAAGCGTGCGTTAATTCCTGCCCCAAAGGTGCAATTACAATGAAACCTGATGAATACGGTTTTTTATATCCTGATATAGATTATACAAGCTGCATATCATGCGGCAGCTGCGTCAGGGTCTGCAGCTATAAGCAACCGGAATTTAAAAACGGTAAGAAAGAGATTTATGCAGCGGCAGTAAAGGATAAAAACATTCTAAGTAAATCGGCATCCGGTGGTATATTTGCAGGAATGGCAAGGGCAGCTCTTGACCAAGGGGGTGTTGTTTTTGGAGCAGCACTGGTATATGAGAACGGCAGGCTCAATCCGAAACATATAGGAATTAATAATGAAACCGAGCTATATAAGCTTCAAGGCTCAAAATATGTGCAAAGCTCAATAGGCAGCACATATAAAGAAGCAAAGCAATTCCTTGATGAGGGGCGAAAGGTCATTTTTTCAGGAACACCATGTCAGATTTCAGGACTCAATTCGTTTCTGAAAAAACAGTATGACAATCTGCTCACCATTGACATTATATGCCATGGAGTACCGTCAGCACAGTTTTTTTGTGACTACATAGAGTGGTATGAGAATAAAAATAATTGCGCTGTTACGGATTTTTCTTTTCGCGATAAAAGCAAGGGGCAGGGCTGTACTCATGCTATTAAGCTTGAAAGAAAAGGCAGAGTCAGTAAAAAAATCTTTAACGGAAAGGTGAAATCGTATACATCAATGTTTTTGAAATCGCTTACATACCGTGAGAACTGCTATAAGTGTCCGTTTGCCGGACGCAGCAGGGCAGCAGACATCACTATAGGCGACTTCTGGGGATTCCACAGTGAGTATCCGAATACTGATGCAGATCTGTCAAACGGTAAAGGTGTTTCGTGTGTAATAGTAAATACACAAAAGGGAAAGACAGCTGTTAATGCAGTGAAGGACAATTTCGTAATGCTTGTCTCAGATATGGAAAAGGTTGCAAGACATAACGATCAGCTGAATCGCCCGAGTATATTACACGAAGAAAAACGAAAGGCAATTCTCGATATATACAAGAATGAAGGATATTCAGGTGTAGAGGAATATTATAAAAAAAATTATAAGAAGGACAGAATCAAGGAGTATATCATTTCTGCTGTTCCAAAAGGAATAAAAAGAAATTTGCAGAAATTGATATAGGTTCTTGGTATGGTAGAGTAGTGGATAGCAATAATTTAAGAAGGCTGCAGTTGATGGAACTGAAGTTAGCCAAGGAATTTAAAAGAATATGTGAAAAACATAATATAAGATATTTTATGATAGGCGGTACATTTTTGGGTGCGGTTCGTCATAAGGGCTTCATCCCATGGGATGATGATATGGATGTAGCGCTGTTTAGGGAGGACTACGACAGGTTTCTTGAAATTGCCCCTGCCGAGCTGGGAGAGGAATATTTCCTGCAGACATGGGATTCCGATCCTGATTGCCCGTACAGCTATGCAAAGCTTCGTCTTAACGGCACGGAGGTTGAGGAAAAGTTCAACATATCGAACGGAGGACACAAAGGAGTTTTCTTAGATGTATTTCCTTATGACAATGTACCCGACGGCAAAGCTGCACAGAAGATACAGGCGGCAGAGGGATTTGTTCTTAAAAAGCTGCTTTGGATAAAAAAAGGCTGCGGAGTCGAATACTGTAAGGGTAATTTAAAGTTCAGATTAAAGTATATTGCCGGAAAGCTCATATCACTTCCGCTTCCGTATCGAATGCTGAAAACCCGCCTTAATAAGGTTATGACAAGGTACAACAGAATTAAAACGGATAATGTCTATACCCTGTGTTATTCGAGCTATTCAAACAGCACAAAGAAAAGAGAATGGTTTGAAAGCTTGTCCGCTTACGAATATGAAGATACGGTGTTTCCGGGCCCTGCGGATTATGATGCATATTTAAGTCAGACCTATGGCGACTATATGCAGCTTCCGCCGGAGGAGAAAAGGCATACACACGATATTATTAGTTTTACGGATAATAGTGAGGTAAAATGAAAAGAGATACAATAGCTGATTTCCTAAAGGGTTATGCATGTCTGCTGGTTGTTTTCGGACATGTGATTATGGGAGTACGAAATTGCGGTGCGGTTAAGATACCGGCAGCGGGTTTAACGCTTGAAGCGGTTATATGGTCGTTTCATGTTCCGTTATTTATGTTTGTGAGCGGATATGTTTATAATATAACAGGCGAGTGGTATCGTAAAGGCTCAAGGCTCAGATTCCTGGGTGGTAAGCTTATGGATCTTGGTATACCGTATGTGTTTTTTTCGATTATTTATATTTTCATAAACAGTGCCATAGCGTCTACTAACAGTGACTATAATATGAGTAATCTGATAAGCATGTGGTATGAGCCTATAGCTCAGTACTGGTTTATTTATGCGTTGTTTATTGACTTTGTTTTGTATGTGGTGTTGAACAGAGTGATTAAAAACAAATATATCCTTGCAGCAGTATGTGTATTGATAACCATACTCAGAAGACTTATAAACATAAATTATGGGTTTATGGGTGAAGCACTCAGCTGTGTAGGATATTTTGCGTTAGGAGCATGTATTAAGAATTTGAAAATAAAATGTCATGGCAGCACTGCTATATGCATTATAATTGCCGCAGCTCATATCATGCTTGCATGGTACATTAAAGCAACACTGCCCGATACAATAACTCTCAATGCATTTATGAGAGTATTTCTGGCATTGCTTGGCTTTGCGGGAAGTATATGCTTGATGAATTTAGCAGGCAGATCCATAACCATGAAAAGAGCGCTGTTATTCATAACCAAATATTCGTTCCCCATATACCTTTTGCACACAATCTTTACGGCTGGAATAAGAATAGCGCTGGTTAAAGTGGGAATAACAAATTATGGTATACATATTACAGCAGGTACTGTAATAGGTGTGGTTATTCCGGTTATAATTGCTGTTATCAGCAGCAAAATCGTATATACGGATATTGTTTTTTATCCGAGCAGAACAATAAAGAAATTAAGAAATAAGCAGGGAAACGTATGAAAAGAGTAGCAATAATATCTCACAGTGCAGGCAAAGGCGGCTCTGAGAGAGTGGCAACAATGCTGGCAAACCATTTTGACAGTGAGGGACACAAAGTGTTTTTCTATTCAATACACAGCGATACAAGGGAGTATCCGCTCAATGACGGAATAAAATATGAATTTTGTGAAACACTTATGCCAAAAGGCTTGCCCAGGCAGATCGAAAGGTCAATGAGATTGCGCAAATTTGTTCTGAAGAACAAAATTGATGTTATGATTTCATTTATATATCTTGAGGGCTGCAGTCTTATAGGCTGTCACAAGCTCAAAAAGATATATTCACTAAGGAATGAGCCTTCGAATTTCTATTACAAAGGCTTATACAGGATATTACGTGAAAAGCTGTATCGTGATGCGGACTATGTTGTATTCCAGACGCCTGATGCAAGGGCATATTTTGATGAAAGTATACAGGAGCACGGCGTGCTTATAGCAAATCCGCTGAAGGAGGGGCTGCCGTACTGGAGTGTTGAAAATCATAAAAAACAGATTGTATCAGTATGCAGAATGGCAAAGCAGAAGAATCTGCCTATGCTCATTGACGGTTTTAAGGAATTCTGTAAAACTCACGATGACTATGAGCTTATTATATACGGTGACGGTCCGATAAGAGCCGAAATAGAGGAATTTGCTAAGAAATCCGGTGTGGGAGACAAAATACATTTTCCCGGCTTCTGCAGCGATGTGCATGAAAAGCTGCTTGAAGCGGAGATTTTTGTTTCAACATCTGATTTTGAAGGTATTTCAAATTCTATGATCGAAGCGCTTGGCGTGGGGATTCCTACCATATGTACCGATTGTCCGGCACACGGCGCAAGGTTGTTTATTAATTCGGGAGAGAACGGTTTTCTTATACCCGTAGGAGATACTGCAGCGCTTGCAAAAAGGCTGAATGAGCTTGCAGATAATAAAGAGCTTCAAAAGCGGTTTTCAAATAAATCGGTGAAAATTAGAGAGGAATTATCGTTTGAAACTATTTTTGGAAAATGGGATGATCTGCTATAAATATCGGTAAAGTATGAAAGAAGGTATATGATGAATAAGTTGGTGGATCGTGAATTAAAACTAAACGATCTTTTATGGTTGATTTTTTATATTATTATATATGTATTTAATGTATCGCGTGACAATATGCAGAAATATACAACGATTGTATTTTTTGCAATATGTATGCTGATTTATTTTCTGCCTAAAGCGAAGAACTTTAATTGGAAGTCTATGGAATGTCTGATTTGGTACGGAATATTCTATGTATATGTTGCGCTGAGTAAATTCTGGTCAACGAAGTCCGGAATAGCACATACAAATATGATAACATCGCTTATTCAGCCTGTGGCATTCTTTATTTGTTTAGACTGGTATGTAAGAGATGAACGGTCACTTGATAAATTAATAAAGTGCTTTTGCTGGGCAACATTGTTCTATGCTGCAACGGTAATAATAACGTCACCGCCGTCAACATATATGACCTTGAGCTTCGGAAGCTTTACGGGAATGCAGAGGAATACAACAGGATATATATTGATGTTCGGCTGCTTTTTTAATCTGTTCTTTGGTGCTCAGATAAATAAGCCGATATACCTTTTGTTTGCGGCAGTGTGCTTTATTGGATCTATACTCACCGGATCGAGAAAAATTATTTTTGGTTACGCTGCTGCCATTGCGTTGTATGCCATATTTCATAAAGATGTAAGTATAAGAATTAAGCGGATTGCAATAATAGCTATAATTCTCATGATAACGATCCCGTTAGCATATCGGATACCAATGATACGCCATGCATTCGGAGACAGATTAAGGGCTGTTTTTGATACTTCTATTCAAGATGGAAGTGTTGCTTCAAGAGATAAGGTGAAGGAGATTGCGATAGAATTGTTTAAAAAGTATCCGATATTTGGCAGAGGATGGAATGCAGTAAGCCGTAAATATATTGAAGCTTTTAGCGCTGAAAGAGGATTATATGCACATAACAACTATCTTGAGGTTGCTGCCGATTTTGGAATAATAGGAATAATCCTGTTCTACTGGAAGTTTGCGTATGTTCTGCTGAAATGTATAAAGCGGGTAAAGACAAATCAGTATGCGTCTTTTCTGTCTATATGTCTTATTGTAGTCTTTTTTCTTGACTATGGACAGGTTACATACATGTATCTTTATATGATGACAGTTTTCGGCATAATGTTCAAGCTGTATACTATTAAGGTTAAGCCCAATATTAATTGAGGCAGTGTGAAGTATGGTAGTGAGGTTATGATATGGATAAAAATATATACATAGTAACTGTATATAACAGCATGAATCCTGGCAGCTTTTTGCAGGCAACAGCCATTTATCGCGCTGTGGAAAAGCTGGGTTATAATTCTGTATTTCTTGAAACAGGAGCAAGAAATATCAAAACAGAAAGCTATATAAAAGCATTTCATAAAGCAAAAAAGCTCAGATTTTCAGAAGCCAAGGAACGAATTGAATTGGGAGCACGCTTTGAAGACGCTTTAAAGGATTACCGTACAGGGAAATGTGCGGATCCTTCAGATTCGGTCTTTATTCTCGGCTCTGACGAGATATGGAATGCGGCAAGACCTTCAATGGCAAGATATCCGATATTTTGGGGAAAGGGCTTGCCTCTTGAAAGATGCATGAGCTATGCGCCGTCAATTAATTATGCGCAGCATAAGGATATAGCAAAGCATAAGTATGCGGTCGAAGCATTGAATAAGCTTCAGGCTTTGAGTGTAAGAGATTTGTATTCAAAGCAGATATTATCGGAATTTACAGATAGAGATATAAAAATATTATGTGATCCGACAGTGCTTCTTACAGTCGATGATTATATAGAAATGGAAGCGGAGTGTGAGTATAGCGGATATATTCTTGCATATATATACTCAAATAAAGTTGCGCGAGAGGATATAAGAGCATTAAGAAAATTTGCTGACAAGAAGAAGAAAAAGCTTATTTCATTCGGAGAAGAAAATTCATGGTGTGATAAATGTGTGAAAGGGAACGCATTTGATTTTCTTACATATATCAGCCATGCCGATTATGTTTGCACAAGTACATTCCACGGAACAATGCTTTCCGTGATATACAATAAGCAGTTTGCCTCGTTCAGCACTGAAAATCTGAAGGTTTCCGAGCTGCTGGGAAGCCTTAATCTGCCAAGACTCGCAGCTGCTTCAAATTTAGAAGAAATAATAGAAACAAAGTATGATTATGATGCCGTAAATAAGCAGCTTATGGAAATGCGCACGACATCAATAGAGTATTTAGAAAACGGTATTAAGGAAATATTAAGGAAGTGAGAAAATATGAGCAGCGTACTCCGAAACAGACTGACAGCGCTGATGGTAGCATTGGCAATGCTATTTGGCTTTAATAATATTGTATTGGCAGAAGGCAGCGAAGCATCTGCATCTATCGTTATAACAGCGCAGCCTGTTGACTGCATTGTAGGGGTAGGAGGAACTGTTTATTTCAATGTAGAGGCTGAGGGTGAAGAACTTACATACAAGTGGTGTTATACAAAAAACGGAACGACATGGAATCAATGCAACTATGGCGAGACCTGCAGAAAAAAAGAATGGAGCTTCCCGGCGGTCGAATATCGGTTTGCATATAAGTACAGATGTCTTATAAAGGACAAATACGGCAATGAGCTTATAACAAATGAGGTAAGATTGGTAAAGCCGTCTATTACAATAACAAAGCAGCCGACGGACGTGTACTGTGCAGTTGGCTCCACTGCGAAATTTGACATTGAAGCGGAGGGCAGTGGTGTTACATACAGATGGTATTATTCAAAAGACGGAAAAACATGGAACACATGTCAGTATGGAACAACATACAGAGAGAAAAAGTGGACCTTTCAGACTGCTTCATACCAGTACGCATATAAATTCAGATGTCTTGTAAAGGATAAAAACGGCAACAGTATGATTTCAACCGAAGTATCACTCAATCAGCAGCCGGTAATTGTAAATCCGGATGTTGATGATGTATATTGTGATATAGGAGATACAGCCGAATTTAAGGTTTTTGCATCGGGAACAGGTCTGAAATACAGATGGTATTACAGTAAAAACGGCGGAGCAAGCTGGGCAACCTGCCAGTATGGCAATACCTACAGAACAGACACGTTGACTGCTCAGGTGGTTGATTATATGTATGGGTATATGTTCAGATGCAATGTTACTGACAGTATGGGTAATGTAATAACAACAAACAGTGCGGTTCTGCGTCCGAAGGAGCTTAAGATTACAGGACAGCCGCAGTCATTGACAGCCTTAACGGGCAGCAGTGCTGTATTGAATATCGAAGCAGAAGGATATAAAACCGCATATATGTGGTTTGTCAGCTCCGATGGCGGTGAAAGCTGGTTTAAGGCTGATATGTTTGACGGCTGCGGCAGCGCAAGCCTTACCGTTCCGGCGGAGAAAGAGTACAGCGGATACAGGTTCTATTGCAGGGTATCGGATAAAACAGGCGGTTCAATAAATTCGGATGCCGTAACTCTTACGGTTGAGGACGCACCGAAATCAAAAATAAATATCTTAAATGATGAAGAATTTGACTCGGTACAGAACTCCGGGTACAACACTATAATTGATGCGGATTATTTCGCTGAGAATGTGATAAAAACCGAAACGGATGAAAAATATTCAATAAATCTTCCCATAACCGCTGATGTTGCAGATACAGATGTGCTTATGCTGCGTTTTACCGCATATGCCGCTGATAAATGCGGTAAGCTCAAGGTGTATGTCGGAGGTGAGGAATATACCGGAAACTTTGTGCTGCAGACCGAGAAAACGGACTATTATCTGCCTGTATCGGGAAAAGCTGCCGTAAACGGTATATCAATGAGACTTTTAACAGATTTTCAGGAGTTTTCAATTGGCAATCTGGAGCTTGTCAACTGCGGCGCTGTTGATGTAACAACGCTGAAAACAGGAATGTATAATCTGAGCGGTACAGCATCAGAAACGGTTATTAATGTAGATGATAAATTAGGTACTCAGTCATCGGGTTCGGTAACGGATGGAGAGTATCTGTATTCGGTTCACGCGGGTACATTAAAAATTTACTCACTTGAGAATAAAGAAAATCCTGAGCTTGTAAAGTCACTTTCGGGACTGGGCAACAGCCGTGACATCGCCTTCTGTCGTGACGGTAAAGCTTTGGCTGTAAGCGCGAGAGAGAACGGAGTTTATCTTGTAAATATAGAGGACAGAACAAATCCGTATATTATTTCAAATATTGACACACTGGAGCTTGCAACCGGTATTTGTACCGAGGGAGATTATCTTTTCAGCTGCTCAAGAAACTTTGGGGTTGAGATATTTGATATCAGTGACCTTGCTAATCCGAAGTATTGCTCACAGGTTTCGGATGAGGAGGAATACTATGACTGCTGCGTTGATAACGGCTATCTTTATGTATCCTCATGGGCGCAGAGAAATATACATATCTATGATTTAAGCGATGTATACAATCCGGTATTTGTATCAGAGATTGCATTAAACGGCAACGGCGGCGGATGTGAGGTAAGGGACGGTATACTTTATGTTGCCACAAGCTACCACAGCCCCGACGACAGAACAAATAACAAATCATCGGGCTACGGTATGGGTAGCGGACTTGATATAATAGATGTAAGCGATGCTGAAAACCCTAAATGGCTTTCGACTGCTAAAAATGACGGGCGTTATTTCTACAGCGGCTTTGACCATTGGAGAGTCAGCGTTTCCGGTAACTACGCATATATGACTGATACATTCTGCGGAGCTTATATCATAGATATAAGCAATCCCGAAAACCCGAAAAGAGTGGATAAGGTTACGGTAAATATTCCGAAAACCTCATCATATTATAAGAAGATAAATCAGGGAACATATATATTCCCGTACGATACGGTTGCCAAGTCACAGGCTGTATTGGCTGAGGCGGCAGTCGCGGACGGATATGTGTATTTTGCAAGCTATACATCGGGTATATACGTATACCCATTTGAAAATGCGAGGTATGCGAGTAAAGAGAATAAGGAGCTTTCGGGTTCTGCAAGACAGTATACTGCAACAGATGCGAACATTCCTGGATATTCGGTATCACAGTATCCGATTGAAGGCTGTGCATATGCAATTGCTTCGTCAGATAATTACTATTTCTGTGCGTCGGGCAGTGAGGGAATAACAGTTCTTGACAAGAGCATGAATGTTGTAAATACATATAAAGCATCGGATGCGGTCAAGGATGTAAAGATATACGGGGATTACCTCTATACTGCCGAGTGTAATTCCGGCATGGGGGTATATGAGATAAACGGCGCGGAGCTTTCACGCATAGGCGGCTGTACATATAGTTCATATAATACCGCATTTTCACAGCTTACGATTTTCCCGGACGGAAAGCATATAGGCGCACAGGCCGGATTTACAAGGTTTTTGCTGATAAATACAGCCGATACGGCAAATCCGCAGATAGAGAAAGCGGTTACAACGGGTTCAATGTATTACAGAAATCTGTGCACGGGGCTTGTGAGCGATAAGTATGTATGCCAGTTCGACAGAAGCTATTTATGGTATTACAAAACGGATGACAGCGGCAATGTTTCACAAATGCTCAAGCTTACAAATTCACTTAATGCTGAAACAAACGGTACTGCCGCATACGGTGATTATGCTGTTGCGATATACAATAACGGCTACGCATATTACAAGCCTGCTGAAATCAGTACTGCCGCAGAGCTTAAGGCTAATATGTATAAGGTAAGCGGCGCAAAGTTTCTTAAAGGAAAGCTTGCAATGAACGGATCACTTGCGGTTGCTTCATACGGCTATGCAAAGCAGCTTACTTTGTTTGATTTATCCGACATGAACAAAGCGGTTTTGCTTGCGCAGTTCTATGTTGAGGGCAACCCGGATGTTGCCTGCTGTATGGGTGATGAAATATTAGTGCCTCTGCGATATGGCGGTATTTTAAGAATAGCAAAAGAATAACGATAGGATATGATAAGAGTGAAAAAAATAGAGAAGCGTGAATTATGGATAGATTTGCTGCGCGCAATGGCTATGTTCTTTGTAGTCATGGGACATGTGTATAAGGGCAATCCGCTGTATTTTATGCTGACAGGACCGGTTAAGATGCCTTTATTCTACATTCTTTCGGGCTATACATTTAAAACCGATAAACGCTTTGGAGAGTTTGTTAAATCATCGGCATACAGACTGGGTATACCGTGGATCATATTTTCACTGTTCCCCATAAAGCTTGCAAGGTATGTTTTTCGGGTTGATGCGGGCGGTGCATTGGAGTATACTCTGGATTTTATAACCGGAAATGTGGAGTGGTTTATAACAAGCTTTTTCATAACTCAGCTGTTGGTGCTTATTCTTCATAAGCTTATAAAGGAGCGTGAATGGCTTGTATGGATAGTGTCGGTGGGGCTGTTTGCTGCAGGTGTTGCTGCTGCGCCGCTGGGCATAAATAAGCTTTGGAGCATGGGAACGGCGCTTACGGGGGTATTGTTCTTCAATATAGGCTTCTACATGAGAAAGCATATACATCTTATAAATGAACATAAGAATATTCTTTTGCTTTCGGCAGGAGGTATATTTGCGATATTGATATGTGTGTCATGGATTTTGTTTCCGTATCACAGCATGGATTTTCACAACGCCTCATACTACAATGTACCATTATGTCTTGCACTCTGCTTATCCGGCGCGGTAATGCTTGTATGTGCGGCAAAGAGTATAAGGGAATGTTCTTTGGTAAAATGGATTGCTGTATTCGGACAGAATACATTGGTTGTATATCTGTTTCATCCTACGCTTATAAGCGTATTAAGAAAAATATTCGGTACAGGGATATTCCCAAGACAGAATGTGCCTTTTGTCAACGCTTTATGCATGTCTGTTTTAATTTGTATTATAGGTACAATTATTTCATGCATATGCGGCAGGGTTATTCCTTGGTCTGTCGGAAAAAAGGCGGATAGGTTTATCAGCCTGAAAGGAGCATTGTATGGTAAAAAAACAAAGATTGAGTAGCATGGAGCTGCTTAGGATATTTTCGATGCTGTTCATTGTTACACATCACCTTGTACTGAATGGGTTGGAGTGGACAAATGTTTCGACAAAGCCGTTGGCAGATAATATTCTACTTTATAACATAGGAGCAGTATTCGAGTCGTTTTGCATCATAGGTGTAAATCTGTTTTTTATGCTGTCAGGCTATTTTGGCATAAAACAGGACTGGAAAAAATGGATAAATATAGTTTTAACAGTATATGTGTACATGATTATATTACAGGCGGTAGGTCTGGCGACGGGATTTAATCATCTTAATATGAAACTGATAATGCTTGTTGCGCTGCCGTTTAATCAGTATTGGTTTCTTAAGGTATACCTTGTCCTGATGCTTGTCGCGCCTCTTTTGAATGTGGTTATTGAGCAAGGCTCCCGCAAAAAGGAGCTGCCGGTATATTTTACAATCGTTTTTATACTGGTATTTTGTGCCTACACATTTTTGGATAACGATAAAAGACTTGGTGTCGGGAGAGGATATTCCTTTGTTTCGGCGTGCTGCTTGTATCTTGTCGGAGGCTTTATACATAATGGCAGTATACTGCAGAAACCGAAAAAGGCATCCGTATGCTTTATGATGTATGCGCTTGCTGCGGGCGTGAATGCTCTTATAATGCTGGCGGCTGTAAATATTGTGCATAAGGGAAAGCTTGCATCTGTACTTTTGGTATACAATAACCCACTTGTTGTTGCCGCGTCCGTATCGTTCTTTTTGGGCTTTACAAGACTGAAGTTCAATGAAAGCGGCAGGGCAGCGAATATAATAAGATTTTTCAGCAGTAATGTTCTGGCTGTATATATAATACATTCATCAAATAAGGTTGTACCGTATTACAGAAATATGCTGTTGGGAAAAATAGTATCAAGATACGGTGTTTTAACAGGTTTTTTGTGTGTGATACCGTATGCGGTATTAATATTTATCGCGTGTATAATGATTGATAAGCTTTTCGGACTTACAATAGGAAAATTAATAAAGCTTGCGTCTGACTCAATAGGCAATAAGCTGAATAATATTCAGACTAAGCTTTGTAATAAAGGAAAGGTTGAGTAAGACAATGAACATAGGAGTTATATTTGCGGGCGGTGTAGGCTCGCGAATGAACAGTAAGGAGAAGCCGAAGCAGTTTCTTGAAATCTATAATAAACCGGTTATTATACATACATTGGAGTATTTTGAACATCATCCGATGATTGATGCGGTGGCTGTTGTGTGTATTGAGGACTGGATGGATTATTTAAAGGAATTGCTCTATCAATTCAGGATAGAAAAGGTCAGGAAGATTGTTCCGGGCGGAGCAACCGGTCAGCTTTCAATCTATAACGGTCTTGAAGCGGCAAAGGAAATATCCGACAGTGAAGATACAATTGTGCTTATCCATGACGGCGTGAGACCGCTTATCAACAAGAAGGTAATAACAGATAATATTAACAGCGTAAGGAAGAATGGCTCGGCTATTACAACGGCGGTTGTAAAGGAAACGATACTGGTTGTCAATCCGGAGGATTTATCGATAGATTATGTTCCGAACCGCGCAAATTCGCGTATAGCAAAGGCGCCGCAGAGCTTTTATCTTAAGGATATTTTAGGAGCACATAAAAAGGCTCTTGAAGCCGGAATAACTGATTTTATAGATTCGGCAACCATGATGCAGCATTACGGGCATAAGCTGTTTCTTATAGACGGTCCGGACGAGAATATAAAGATAACGACTCCGGATGATTTCTACACAATGCGCGCAATCCTTGAGGCAAAGGAAAACGCACAGATTTACGGATTGGAGTGATTTTCTTGTGGGAAGCAGAAAGGGTATACGCTACCGAATAAAAATATTTTACTTCAAGACAAGGCATGCAGTGCTTTATATGATAAAACGAATGATAAGGGATATAATGTATATCCCCTATCTAAGATGTCCGATAGAGCGCAAGGTGGTAGGAAGTGCTTTTGAGGGCAGAAAATACGGTGACAATACGCAGTATATTTTTGAAAAGCTGCATGAGCTTGATGACACGGTAGAGCTGGTATGGGTTCAGGACAGCAATTATGAGTTTGAAGTTCCTGACTATGTACGGATAGTAAAAAATGTTCCGGCATGGCAGAAACTGAAGGAGTATGCAACTGCTATGGTGTGGGTTAAT
>JBJEIW010000056.1:0-3564 GCA_051877435.1 Candidatus Ornithomonoglobus sp. | reverse complement strand
AGAAACGGAAACAAGATAAATATCAGCATGAATGTGACTGATACTGTCTGATTGAACAATTTTTTTAGCTGTAAAGAGCCGAAAGCAAGAATAACCATATATGGAAGTATGGAAAATAATCTTGCAGCCGGAAGAGAGTTTCCGAACGGAATCATAAAAATCTTAAGAAGCATATAGTAAAGCGGAGGATGCACATCGGCAGCGGTTATGCGGCACATATCAGCAAAGCTGTGGCGTATCATACCCATCGTATAAGCCTCGTCACACCAGGTCGTTTTACCAAAGCACATAGAAATATACATCAGCGCGGCGCATGAAAGCAGCACAATATATATCCGAGTGAAATGCCTTTTGATAAATTCTGTTGTTTTATTCATTAAGTTCTCCTTTGTTATTTTGTTTTGCATATGCCACGCTTTTATCTCTATACAATCATATCTTTCTGAATCTTGCCTGTCCCTGCTCATAAAGGTCATTGCCCTCGCAGTCGATAAGCACGAATGCCGGAAAGTCCTCAACCTCAAGACGTCTTATCGCCTCTGTTCCGAGATCGTCATACGCCACAACCTCCGACTTTTTGATGCTTCCGGCAATCAGCGCGCCCGCGCCTCCGATTGCGCCGAAATAAATCGCCTTGTTTCTCTTAATCGCATCGACAACCTCCTTTGAGCGCACGCCCTTTCCTATCATGGCTCCAAGACCGGCATCAAGCAGCTCCGGCGCGTATGCGTCCATTCTTCCCGCAGTTGTCGGTCCGCATGAGCCTATGACCTCGCCCGGCTTTGCAGGACACGGTCCTGCATAATAGATTGCCTGATTTGTCAGATCTATAGGGTAGTCCTGACCCTCGGCATGAAGTCTTGTCATTCTCTCGTGCGCAGCGTCACGGGCGGTATATATAACACCGGAAATGAGAACGCTGTCTCCCGCCTTTAAATTCTTTATTACCTCTCTGTCAATAGGTGCTTTGATTTTAATTTCCATCTCATTACCTCCGGTATTACAGCATATCTGCTGCTGAATTTAATATATAATCGGCATTATGCTCCTCAAAATATCCCCTCGCCGCCTGTCCGCTGACACCCGTAAGCACCGCGCAGAAATCCGCGCCCATCGCCTGCGCCGCGAGTATATCCGCTCCCGCGTCGCCGACCACAAGGGTTTTTGATATTTTATTACGGTCATAATCACCGTTTATTATCTTTTCATCGTCATAATCCGTGCCGTACAGCGCCTTTAAGAACATATACGGATGCGGCTTTGTAAGAGTTAAGCCGGTTGCCGCCTCAGCCTTTACCACATGGTCATAATTGCACAAGCCGTCAGGGGCAAAATATTTTATCGCATCCCAACATCTTAGTGGCTGTAGAATTTCATCGGACGGTCTGCCCGTTCCCATGCATACCCGCTTTGTCCGCGATAATTCCGCCAACATCTCCATAAGCGCTGTCTTGTCTATAATAGGCTCCTCCGCATAGACAAGTCCCGGTTTTCCCGGTCTCAATGGCGGCATATTCTGCGCTGCCGCAAGCTCATCGCCTAAGAACCAGCCCTGAAAAATCATGTGCAGGGTTTTCCACATAAGCCCATTGCGCCTGAGCCAATCGTAATCAAATCCCGTTTTTTCGGATGCTTTTTGTGCAAGCATATCATAAGCGTCAAGAATATTCTCCGGCAGCTCCTTTGCGTATTCAAGCACTCCTGTGAAATCTCCGATTTTATCCCTGCCGTACACTATCCATGAAATAAGTACCGTGACATAGCCCAGATCCCAATTGGAATTAACGCCTCTTCCCTTGAGCACTGATATAAGCTCGTCATTGCAGAACACGCGGCTCCGTATCTCTGCAAGCTTTTTCATACACTCTGCGGAATCTATCTCAACGCCCATGCTCCGATTAAGGTATTCCCATACCGTGAGCGCCGCACTGTTCCAGTAGTTCTGTTCACTTGTTATAACCCCGTCCATATCGAATATGACGGTATCATATTTATCTAAAAAGTCTTTCATTCAGCTTCAACAACCCAGTTAATTTTTCCGGCAACACCCGAGGTCCTGCCCCTGCGCGATTCATCAACAGTTATTGCTCTGTTCAAAGCAGAACCGACCGAACGGTATATTGCCTCCCAGATATGGTGTCCGTTATGACCCTTTAACAAATCAATGTGCAGCGTGCACATCGCGCCCTGAACAAAGCCGTCAAGGAAAGTTTCAAGGTCCTCAGATAACATTCCCTCTGTTTCCTTTGGAACATCTATACCGTGATAATCCCGGTCAATATATGCGCGCGATTCAAAGCTTATCGCGCACTCCGCCTTTGCCTCGTCAATTATTCCTATCGCGTCGCCGTAGCCATAGGCGCCGTCGGTCGTGTCGATATACTCCTTGACCGCTTTACCGAGAGCAATACCCAGATCCTCGGCAATAACGTGGGTGAGCGTAAAATCCGCAAGCTTAATCTTTGTTTCGATATTAAAGCCGCCGCGGTATGCGATATGCTCAATCATGTGATTTAAAAAATAGATCGGCGTACTTATGTATTTGCGGTAATCCGGCTTTAATCCGTCGAAATCAAGCACAACCCCCATTTCGGATTCGGTTGTAGTTCTTATTGCTTTTATCTTCATGATTAATCTCTTTCTTTCACAGCCAATGCGTGCGTTTCAAAGCCCTCAACAGTCGCGAAGTTATACGCGTGCTCTCTTACCTTTTCAAAGCCTTCCTTTGACGCGTAACCGACCGATGAACGCTTTAAGAAATCCATAACGGATACCGATGAATATGTCTTTGCAAATCCGCCTGTAGGAAGAATAGCGTTCGGACCCAATACGAAGTTACAGAGCGTAACCGGCGTGTAGTCGCCCAGAAGTATCTCGCCGGCGTTCTTTATAAGCGGAAGCACGTCAAATGGTTTTTCCGTCATAACCTCCATGTGCTCCGGCGCGTAGTCGTTTACAAACTGAATTGATTCCTCAAGCGAGCTTGTGAGGATAATGCCGCCGTAGGTTGTAAAGTTTGTTTCAATCCAGCTTCTTCTTCTCTCCGAAAGCTTTTCAAGCTGCGCGTTCATTATCGGGATAACCTTATCAACCAGCTCGCGCGAGTGTGTAACAAGCAGCGCCGCGCTGTCGGGACCGTGCTCCGCCTCAATCATCCAGTCGCGGGCAGCCTTTTCCGGGTCTGCCTTTTCGTCAGCTAAAACAATTATCTCTGACGGGCCCGCCGGAAGTCCGGCGTCTATGCTGTTTGCAAGAACTCTCTTTGCCGCTGTGGCGTAGCTGTTGCCGGGGCCTAAAATCTTATGACACTTGGGAATTGTTTCCGTGCCGTAGGCAACCGCTGCAACCGCCTGAATACCGCCTACCTTATATATCTCTGTGATACCGATTATCTTAGCCGCGCAGAGGATAGCGTCGTCAACCTCGCCCTTCTCGTTCGGAGGCGTAACAACAACTATTCTCGGAACCTTTGCAACCACTGCCGGAATACCCAGCATACAGAGCACCGACGGGAACGAGCCTTTACCGTGCGGCACATAAAGACAAACGTCAACTATCGGAGTT
>JBJEIW010000055.1:0-16383 GCA_051877435.1 Candidatus Ornithomonoglobus sp. | reverse complement strand
CTTGGCGAAATGCAGGGACTTGCGCAGGGCGTGGGCGATTTAAAAAAGGTGCTCACAAACGTAAAGGCGCGCGGTATCATGGGAGAAATGCAGCTCGGCGCGATACTGGAGCAGATCATGGCGCCGGAGCAGTATGCGGAAAACATTGCAACCGTACCGGGCAGTAAAAATGTTGTGGAATTTGCGATAAGGCTGCCGGACAGACAGGGCAATACCACATGGCTGCCGATAGACTCAAAGTTCCCATCAGATACCTACGCGGCCCTTGTTGACGCGTACGAAAGCGGCGATAAGGCGGCGGTGGACGCGGCGGCAAAGCAGCTTCGGACACGCATTCTTTCCGAGGCAAAGGACATACACGAAAAATATGTATCACCCCCTGCCACAACCGATTTCGCAATAATGTTCCTCCCCTTTGAGGGGCTGTATGCGGAGGTCGTAAACCGCGGACTTGTCGAGGAATTGCAGAACACCTACAGAATTACGGTTGCCGGCCCGTCAACCATGGCGGCAATGCTCAACTCTATCAGCATGGGCTTCAAAACCCTTGCCATAGAAAAGCGTTCCTCTGAGGTATGGCAGGTGCTTGGCGCGGTCAAAACGGAATTTACAAAGTTTGAATCGGTGCTCACCGCCGCGCAGAACCGCATCAATCAGGCAAACGCGGAGCTTGACAAGCTTGTCGGCGTGAGAACCAGAGCAATAAACCGCAGGCTGAGAACGGTTGAGCAGCTTGAGGAGGATAATACCGATCTGCTCGGTATCGGCGATGCCGATTATACGGATGATTTGATGTAATCGGATTAAACCAGGGATACAGGTTTCCCTATCCGGGGTATAATAAATATATAATATTAAGAGGAGGCATAACCATGAAGGGTGAAGATTTATTGAAAGAGGCGGAAAATTATCGGAATCATATAATTAAAGTAAGAAGATATCTGCATATGCATCCGGGAACAGGTTTTGATATTTCGGATACGGTTGAATATGTAAAAAAGGAGCTGTCCGCAATAGGATTGGAGCCTCAGCAATGCGGAAGGGCAGGCGTTACCGCGCTTATAGGCGGAAGGAAACCGGGCAGAGTATTTATGCTCAGGGCAGATATGGACGCACTTCCTATTAAAGAAGAATCCGGTGTTGATTTCTGTTCGGATAACGGGAAAATGCATGCCTGCGGACATGATATGCACACTGCCATGCTGCTTGGCGCGGCAAAGCTGTTAAAAGCGCACGAGGATGAAATTTGCGGAACTGTAAAGCTGATGTTCCAGCCGGCAGAGGAGATTTTTGAGGGCTCAAGCGACATGCTTGATGCGGGTGTATTGGAAAACCCCGATGTGGACGCCGCATTAATGATTCATGTTATGGCAGGGATGCCGTTCAAGCCCGGCACGGTAATTGTTTCGTCGCCGGGTGTCAGTGCGCCTGCGGCGGATTATTTTGAAATTAAGGTTCAGGGAACCGGATGTCACGGCTCTATGCCCAATATGGGAGTTGATCCTATTACAGCGGCAGCTCACATACTGATTTCACTGCATGAAATTCATGCGCGTGAGCTCGCTCTTGGCGAAAGGGCTGTTTTAACAATCGGCACTATGCACGCGGGAACGGCAGCGAACGCAATTCCCGATTCAGCTTTTATGGGAGGCAGTATCCGCGCCTTTGACGAGGAAGTCCGTGAATATCTAAAAAAACGCGTAACGGATATTGCACAGCTGACCGCCGAAGCCTTCCGCGCAGAGGCTGAAATTACCTTTGGAAGCGGATGTCCTACTTTAGTAAATAATGGCGAATTGTCAGGCGCAGTTGAAGGCTATATGAAGGAGCTGTTAGGCAGCGGAGCATTTTCCGCTGCGCAGTTGAGCGCTATGCAGGGAACGTCAGGAGCATCAAAGACTGCCGGCTCTGAGGATTTTGCCTATATAAGCCATAAGGTGCCCTCGGTTATGCTGGCGCTTGCAGCCGGTCAGCCCGAAAAAGGCTATATATATCCGCAGCACCATCCGAAGGTAAAATTTAACGAAGACGCTCTTCCAGTCGGCAGCGCAGTATATGCCTATTCAGCATTCAGATGGCTGGAAGATCACAAATAAGAAATTGTGAAAAAATCGGGTTACGGACTTGATTTTGAGTTTGTTTAATGTTATAATATGATAAAAATAAAGTATGTACACAATATCGTGTACATATGCGTATCAATCATAAAAATAAAGGAGGATACTGTTATGAAAAAGTACAGATGTAAGGTATGCGGAGAAATTTTTGAAGTAGCAGACGGCGCCGAGCCGGTTTGCCCGCTCTGCAGGGCAAAGGGTGATAAGCTGGAGGAAATCTCAGATGTCCCAAAGTCAAACAAATATGCAGGCACACAAACCGAGAAGAATCTGGCGGCAGCCTTTTCCGGCGAATCCGAGGCGCGAAATAAATATACATATTTCGCATCCAAAGCCAAGAAGGAGGGCTTTGAGCAGATCGCCGCTCTCTTCCTGAAAACCGCAGACAACGAGAAGGAACACGCCAAGATGTGGTTCAAGGAGCTTAACGGTATCGGTGACACTGCAGCAAATCTGGAAGCTGCCGCTGACGGAGAAAACTATGAGTGGACAGATATGTATGACGGCTTTGCAAAGACTGCAGACGAAGAGGGTTTCCCGGAGTTAGCCAAGAAATTCCGCCTTGTTGCCGCCATTGAAAAGCATCACGAGGAACGTTATCGCGCATTGCTTAAAAATGTGGAGCTGGCTGAGGTGTTCAAGAGAAGCGAAGTAAAGGTTTGGGAATGCCGCAACTGCGGTCATATCATTGTAGGTACTGCAGCGCCTGAGGTTTGTCCTGTATGTGATCATCCTCAGAGCTATTTTGAAATCCGCAGTGAAAATTATTAATGTGAATTAAGCTTTTGTATATCATTGGAGGCAGTCTGTAATTCGGACTGCCTCTATGTGATTTCTTAAGAAAGGACTAATGACTATGGAAAAACACAAAAATAAAATGGGATATATGCCCGTGCCAAAGCTCGTTGTTACGATGTCGCTGCCGCTGATGTTTTCTCTGCTTGTGCAGTCCCTCTATAATATTGTTGACGGCATATTCGTAGCGCGGCTCAGTGAAAAAGCGCTCACGGCTACCTCGCTCGCCTACCCCGTCCAGCTCCTTATGGTTGCTATTTCTGTAGGTACCGCGGTAGGACTTAACGCCTATCTCTCCCGCACTGTCGGAGAGAAGAACTACAAAAAGGCAACCCGTGTTGCGGATACCGGTCTTGTCCTCATTGTTATATGCGCGCTTGTGTTTGCGATCCTCGGCGCATTGATTGCGGATACCTTTGCAAATATGTTTACAGATGATGCAGAGCTTGCCGCAATGTGCGGAACATATCTGAGAATTTGTATGATTTTCTGCGCAGGCTCGTTTGTTCAGATTATGGCTCAAAGATTTCTCCAGGCAGTCGGTGACACGATTCTCAGTATGATGTCGCTTATCATAGGCGCAGTCACAAATATAATTCTTGACCCGATTATGATTTTCGGTCTGTTCGGCTTTCCTCAGCTCGGAATAACAGGCGCGGCAATCGCTACGGTTACAGGACAGTGGCTCGGCGGTATCACAGCGATAATCTTTAACATATGGAAGAATAAGGAGGTCCGCATTAATTTCCGCGGCTTCCGGTTTGAAAAGACAATTATAAAAGAAATATATAAGGTAGGCTTCCCTTCAATAGTTATGCAGGCTATGGGCAGTCTGATGGTTTCCTGTATCAATATGATACTTATGCCTTTCTCGGCAACCGCGGTTGCATTCTTCGGTGTATACTACAAGCTGCAAAGCTTTCTCTTCATGCCTATGAACGGTCTCGGACAAGCCGTAATTCCGATTATCGGCTTCAACTTCGGTGCAAAGCAGTATGAAAGAATAGGTCAGGTTTACCGCACAATGCTTGCAATCGCAATCGGCATTTCAATCGTGGCCATCCTCATATTCATGATTATCCCCGGCCCGATACTCTCCCTGTTCTCTGCAAGCGGGGACATGCTGGAAATAGGAGTTCCGGCACTCAGAATAATTTCCGTTACCTTCATATTCTCCTCCGTAACAATGGTTCTCGGCTACAGCGCGACAGGCCTCGGCAACGGGGTTATCAATATGCTCGGCACGGCGCTCAGACAGTTCATTCTGTACGTTCCGTTTACATATCTCTTTGCAAGAATCGGCGGCATTGAGCACGTCTGGTACGCCATCTGGATTTCGGAAACTGCGGCGGTTATATACAGTATTCTCAGTGTAAAGCGTATATATAAGGCGAAGGTGTTGTCACACAAAGCTGCACAGCAATAAAGCGTTATTTTCATTAACAAACAATTTCATTATGCGCATAGTACAACCCGCGTATCGCATAAACATAGATTATCACAACTGAAAGAACGGTGATACTATGGTATTGAAATTCAGAAAGTCATTGTTTTTCCTCCTGGTCCCCCTTCTCGGAATGGCGGTATGCGCTGCCGCGCTGCGCAAGGCGATACCGTCCTTTTCGGACGGGGGACGCTATTGCATAGTTCTGGATGCCGGACACGGCGCGCCCGGCTTATGCTTTAAAATTTCCAGCGTATTTCTATTTCTCTTGTATTTGTTTCCGTGTTCAGCTTACCCACATAAACTCCTTCTATTAATTCCCTTACCAGCTCAAAGCTCAGTCTCTGAACATTGCGGTATTTTTCCAGAATTTCCTCCCTGCTGCGGCCTGTATTGCTCCGGGCGTTTAGTCCTGCGATTTTTTCATCAAGTAATTTCAGACGTTCCTCCATCTGCTTCAGCTCCGAGTTAAAGGAATCGTTTAACAGCTTAAACTGCCCGTCGTCAAGCAGACCGTTAAGCTTATCCTTGTAAAGCTGCACCGAGCTGTTTTTAAGCTTTGTAATCTCCCTGTCGAGCTGTCTTTTCTCGGCTTCGGCGGCCGTGAGGGCGCTTTCGGCTGAACTCGTTTTTTGCAGCTTGATCTGCTGCGGATCGAAATAATTATCAATCAGCTTTTGCAGCTCCTTTAAAATTACCGCCTCAATATCCGCCTGACGCACACTGTTTATATTATCACAAATGCCGCTGCTGTTTTTAACCGTTCGGCATCTGTAATATTTGTACCGCCTGTCAGCGCATTGATAGCTCATTCTCCACATTCCGGCTCCGCACTCCTTACAGTACACGATTCCCCGAAGCGGATTTATCTCACCACTGCCGCTGACCTTGAACTGCTTATCCTTGCCTGAATGACCTTGCAGGAGCTTTTGTACAGCGTCCCACAGCTCCCTGTCAATAATCGGCTCATGCATATCCGGAACAACGATCCATTCGTCCTTGGGAAGCTTTACGCGCTTTTTATTCTTATACGACAGATTTTTTGACTTCCCCTGAACGACCGCTCCCGTATAGACCTCCTGCCGGAGTATGTAGTAGATGCTGCTGTCGCGCCACTGCGGCTCATAAGCATTTTCCGCGTTCGGGTTTCTGTAATTGATTCCCTGCATGGACTTATACACCACCGGCGGCGGAATCTGCTTTTCATTGAGCGCCTTTGCGATTCTTATATACCCCATTCCGCTTTTATACATTTCAAAAATGCTTCTTACAACCTCCGCCGCGGGAGGATCAATCACAAAATGATGCTTATCCTCAGGATCGAGCTTGTAGCCGTAGGGCGCGTAAGGACAGCAGTATTCGCCCTTTACCTTTTTGTGGTGCAGAGTTTTTCTGATATTGTCGGATAAATCCTCTAAATACCATTCGTTTATAAGCCCATTTATCTGCCGCGCCTTCTTGTTTCCGGCAACGTTCGTATCGGCATGGTCAACAACGCTCACAAACCGAATATTCCATTCAAGGAACTTGCCGTGTATGTATTTCTCTACAATCTCCATATCTCTTGAAAATCTCGACTGGGTTTTACAAAGAACAATATCGACCTTTCGCTCCTCACAGTCCCTTAAAAGCTCCAAAAAGCCCGGTCTGTTACGGTCAGCACCGCTCCAGTCCTCATCACATATAATCTTGTTTATCTGCCAGCCTTGCTCAATGCAATAGTTTATAAGCATTGATTTCTGATTCTGAATACTTTCACTTTCGTCTGTTACACACCTCTTATCTCTGTCCTCATCGGACAGTCTTACATATATGTCAGTTAAATTCCGCATAGCTGCCTCCTAAATAAAATAGGTGTAACCGCATTTGTATGTACATATATTATAGCATATAAATGCGGTTAATTCAAATTTATGACTATGACTTCTTTCACAAAGCTTAAGTTTGAATCAAAACCGTTCAGATTGTGCGTCCGCGTGAACGAGACTATACTTTGTGTATGCAAATGAGCGCGGGCGTGCAAGATGTGCGGTTTTCATTCAAGCTTTATTTTCACAGAAATTTATATACTTTTCATAACATATATTAAACTCACACTTTTGTATATTGCTGCACTCTGTTTTAAATATATTTTTTGCCACAAGCTTTACTTCATTCTTTTTAGACATCAATGTCACCTCCTACGCCATTTGGCTGGTCGCAAGCTTTGCTTGCTGCTCGCCCATGCAACCCGGTTCACGAGCAAACATGGCTATTGAATGATTTTCAATCATTCAATTCACCTCCTACGCCACTTTATAAATATGTCGCAATCGGACACATAATGTTTTACAGCTTGGCACAAAAACAGCGCCCGCATTTTGCAGACGCTGTTTTTGTCTATCTTTTTATTAAACCCATTATAGCTCTATCATTTGTGCTTTATCCGTTTTTTGTTTCCTCTCCCAAGTCCGTTTCAAACTTATTCATATTTTCCATAAATTTTTCATAATTGCTTTTCTCTATTTCAAGCCATCGCTCCTTAAACATTTTTAACGCATCCGCACCATCCAAATTTGCATACTCTGCAACACCAAATAAATATGCTGTACTTTCAGTTCTCAGCTTAAACTGATTGGAGCTGTGCCGCATCCATGTTTCAAAATACTTCTTAAAATCACGTTTTTTCATCAATGTTGTAGATAGTATTGTAAGAGCCGAAGCAACACCGGACAGGAATGGCACAATATATGACCATTCTTCTTTTGCGCTTACCAGTGTAATTATTATATTGACTACTGCTACCACTGCACCAAGAAGAATAATTATATTTTGTATACGAAAATACGCTTTTTTATTTTTTGCTGCTTTTTTCCCTACATCGTCAGCTACTGCTTTGAATATCAAAATAAAATCCTCGTCCCTATTATCATCTGTGCTTGATTCAATCTTTTTTTCTATTGCTTGCACTAGCTTATCTTCCATTTACTTATCCTCCTCGTTCGTTATAATGTTTTCCCGAAAGAAAAATCAAGACCCATACGACGAATATTATCTATCCATTCATATATAGATGTGCGGCTGTATTTATGAGTTCCATCAACATCTTTCGCGCTTTCCAGCGCCCTGACCATCAAAGCATATTCATTTTCAAGACTGGTCTTAAAGATTGACTGGTCATCCGTATTTATGCATACTGCAATATTACTGCAGTTTTCAACTTGTTTCTCGTTTTTTTCCATAAGTCCGCAATTATAAAATTTAATTATCGGGTGCTTTTCATAACTGAATCTTCCAAATGGACCTATAAGACAGTTGGATGATGGGTTGGTTTCTATACATATACCCTTATAAGCAATAATATGCCGGAGTTCTTTTTGTACCAGTTCAATCACAGGTATCAGATTTTTCGGTATGTTAACTTTTATTTTTTTTTCGCCTTCCAGCTTAACATTTGAATTATAATGATATGTATAGTACAAAAAGGCTACCGCTGCACTATTCCGAATTGTTATATCTTTGGGATATTTTCTGTTTACCGAATTCCATTCCCAAACATCAGTGTATATCCTGCTTTTATAAAATCCATTCACATAATCCTCGGGATCGTCGCCCCTGAGCTCCCATGCATAATAATATGTGCTTATATTAATATCAGTATTTGCTCTGTCATAGAGATATTCACTTATTTCAGATACATGTTCCGTATACCTTTTCGATATATTGTCTCCGTACACAATCCTGAAGTATTTATGAAATTCGTTTTCCAGATAAAACATAATAGAATGATCTACATTAAGTTTGTAGTTGATAATTTTTGAATATAACCAGGCTATATTATCCAAATAATCATGCTGTGAAATATTTACTACCCAGTTCTTCATACTATACCATTCAGCAATATCCACTCCAAGAACCAATGCATGACCAAGTCTGTCTCCGCAGCTAAGATTCAGAAATCTTATAGCTTCATCAATTGCTCTTAATCCATCCAATATATCTATGTAATCCTCACCTACATGATATGTTACTCTCAGTCTTTGCGGTGATGCAGAATCAGTTGCAAATCTGTCCACCTCGTGCTCGCGGAGCACGCGAAATGCATGAGCAAAAACCTCCGGTCTGCATCCTATCTCAGAGCTTGCCGCATCGATTCCGTAAACTCTTTTTGATGTATCAGGATAATCTTCCCGAAATTTCATAATGGCAAAGGCCTGTTTTTTTATTTTATTTCTGAGGTCATTATGTCTGCATAAATCGTCTGCCTGCAGATTGGATATTTTTTCATGCTCTTTTATAAAATGCAGTGTATAGAAATAGTTGTGGCCTGTATATATTTGCCGATATTTTTCTTTGGCTGCTTCATTTATGCCGCTCTCATCTATAATATTATCTGTATTTTCAAGCTCCCAAGCGACTTTTTCTCCGTCGCTCATTTCTTTTATGCTTTCTTTTATGCTTTTATCTATCACATCAATATATTCATATATCTTCTTTGCATAAGATGCAGGCGAAATCCTTACTTCAAGTGTGTTAATGCTGTACTGATTAAAAAGAGTGTCAATAATGGCGGTACGATAAAATATTTTCTCTCCCTCTTTATTCAATATCAGACTCGATTTCCTATTATTATACTGCCTAAAGTTATCAAACCCTTTAACATCATTATTGAGGATTATTTCCGAACGCACCGATTCCTTCAAAATTATATATATGTGAAGTAAATATGCGATAAGAGCCGAATCAGGACTCTGATCATATATTGACTTGATAAGCTCATATATAAGCCTGCGCTCTCCTGAATAATACTCATTGATAGTATCCTGATTTCTCACCGGGATCATTGCATAATCCTGCATATTACGGTCTTGGTAATAAAAACATAGTGCTTCGATTCTGCTCTGCAGATCCGCATAATTGAAACACATTGTATCTTCATTATATTTAAACATATCTCTTATCGAATATATATTCCAATCCGCATTATTATTACATATTTCTTCCATGAACCCATCCTTGTTTGAGGGTAATTGGCTTTCAATGTGTATAAATAAGCAAAATCTTATTACCGCGGCTCTGTATGCTCTTGTATATAACGATTCATTCCTGTAGCCAAACTTTATATGTTCATGGTTTAATCTGTTTAAATCAATGTCATCCAAGACTCTTTTCAGCTTTACGTTACTTGGATTATTCATAAGCGTAATCCACGAAAGCTGAAAAGTCTGAGCCGAACCGTTTAAATGAAAATGATTCTCAGCAATTCCTCTGTCAATTACTGTTTGCAGCACATAATTATTATGGGAAATGACAGGCTTCCAACAAAAATTCCGTTTATGTACAGAACGTATTATATCTTTATATGCAAAAAAGGCAGCTATAAACAGATCTTCGTCCAGCTCCAATGATGCATTCCGCCACAACAGCAGATTCTCGTATTTGCATACCGGTGTTCCGCAGCGCTCCTCTAAAAAGTAGTTTGCTATAATTAAAAGCAAATCGAACGGGCTTATTCCGTTTAAACTATTATATTTATTGGAGTTATATGCTAAAAAACGTTTTTCTTCGGCAATTTGCAATTTCATCCTTTCAAACAGATTTGACAGCTCATCATTTGTCAATTCCATCATTGTTCTGTTAGCCAAGTACCTGAATGACTCACAGGAGAATTCATATATTCCCTTATTAGGGCTATCCCAAACCTCAAGGATTTCCTCAACGGAAACCCTTTTGAATATCATCGCCGCTATCTCTATTATTCTTACCATAATTATTTCTTGCCTCATTGCGAAATTGAGTTTCTTTCAAAGTATTATTCTGCCAGTCAATTCCATCGATTAACCCATTAAAATAATGTATCTCTTTTTCGTTCAATGAGAAAAAGGATTCTTTATCTTTAATCGAACTATTCTCTCCAATGATAAACGGAATCTTTTTACTGTATTTATTTTCAAGTCGTTTGTCGTTATAATTATTCACATTTTTATAATACTCATCTATACCTTTGAGTTCTTCTCCTATATTCGCAAAATACTCACAGTAGGCCTTCCACGCTGAGCTTTGAGCTCTTTCCCTGTTTGCTTTTTTTCTAACTTCACGAGCTATATTATACATAAATTCTATATTAAGCATGGGGATTATACCGCCTACAATACGATTTTCCACTTCTTTAATTTTAGAGAAAAAATCCTCGTTCATAGCCTGCTTGAATGCTTTGAGCGACTCAGCCCAACGAGGAAGTTCAAATCCCAAATCATCCGCCGCTTTAGTCATCGCCTTAAATAATCCATCCCATTCCGATTCATGATAATTAACCTTAACCGCTTCCGATAGAACGCGCATATAAAACGCAATTACAATACCGGGTCTGCAAATGTTTACAAAATAGGCTGATACTATAAAATCCACGTTATCTATGAAGGTTAACCTGGATATATCTCTTTCTATCTTTACCTCTTCACATGAACTTAATTCGCTGTTTTCTTCGTCAAATTTTATAGTATATTCGTGCTTTGATAAAAATAAAAGAAACATTGCGATTGTATGTATTCTTTCCGTATCAATTTTCCCGTTTTCTGTCAGAATGCCCTGCCCTGCATCGCTGACTTTAGCATTAATATTAATATTTAACGAAAATCCAATATAATTACATAGATTCTTTTTTTCATCCTGAATAATTTTTGTATTGATATCATTAACGCTCAGTGGTGTGACAAGCTGATTATCAAACCAACCGAATAAGCTCGTCCCAATATATTTAGTGAAAAGGCTATATTCAATTTGTGCAGACTCTGTCTCATAACAAAAACACTCAGCTGCAGACATATAAGTTTTTTCGCTTAATTTATTGTATTTTTTCAGTATAAGCCTGATTGTGAGTATTGACAAAGCAGTATTAATAAACGGCTTGTAAGAATGTATATCATTTATTTTTTCAAGACTGTCCAGAATATCAATCACATTGGAGAATCTGTAAATATCTCTGTATATACTGTCATATGACCATGGCATAAGCATTGCTGAGCCTTTTATTTTATGTATATCTATTGATGTAAAATATATATCTGTACTTATGTTTCGCAATGTGGATTTTGATATCGCGTCAAGTCTCCGTCTCTGAGTTTCTGTAAAATTACCTATATGCCTGATGGAAACATCCTCATCAAGAAATTCGAGATTGTCTATTGTATACTGTATAAACAGTATTAACGACCGGAATTCATCGCTGCCGGTACTGATTGATTTTCTTAACTCTTCTCCTTTGATGACCGGAGACATCTGTTTAATTTTATGAATATACTGCGCCTTTGCCCGTATGGACTCAGGTTCAAGAAAACACTGCTTATCCTCGCTTAAATACATATATATTCCTGTCGCCCTAAATATTATAGCAGATAATACGCGCGAATAGTCCGTTTCTGCTCCTTCACTAAATATTTGTTCAAGCTTCAGTGCGGGCAAATTAACATATATCCTTGTATATTTTTGTCTCAAATGTATTATCTTACCCGTCGGCAGAAACTTGTTGAGATATTCGTGAGCTAAGCTCTCACAGGAATCGAGAAATCTTTTATCCATTTCTGTTTGCGCCCTTGATGATGCATGAATCACCTCTTTAAAGAAATTAGCATAATTATTCATGCAAATACATACCAAATTATCATAACATGCCGTGAAAAGCACAATAACATTCGGAATCATCATATAGCTCTGGATCTGTTGCATCATATCATGAGCGCCTTCCAAATTCATATCCAAATCGTCAATTGATATTACGACATATGTGTTTTTATAGCTTCCGTTTCCTGATTCGAGTAATTCTATCTCCTGTACTGCTTCTATAAACTTCCCTACCACTTCAACAAAAGATTTCTTAAGATTCTGACTTTTATCAAGATCCTCCAATACCTTTAACGCGCTTCGGCCGGATAAATCAGGATCTTTTTCCGCTCTTTTTGTGTTCAACAAATTTTTGTATATCACACTGAAATCATTATATAACGCAGCCCGATGTCCGCTGGTCCGTGTTAGCATATTGTTAGTATCTAATAAATGATTATAATATGCCAGCATTCGTGCAAGCACTACTCCCAGCAAATCCTCGTCCCTTTCAAAATGTCCTGCATCTATTTCGTTTAATGTTATAAACCTTGCATCTTTCAAATCAAACTTTTGAATATATTTATAGAACTCACTTGGATATGAGCTAGAGTTTTTGTTGAAGTTATTTGGATATTCGTCAAGAAATTTTTTAAAAGACAGCATAGCAGATGTTTTTCCCGTTCCTCGGTCTCCGATGAAAGGTAGTAAATTATAAATCATTTCTTCTGAGCGGCTCTGTTTTTCTTCTTTTTTCTGTCTCTTAATAATCTCTTGGACCAATTCAATTGCCTTTTTATACACAGTTTTGAATGCTGATTGATAAAAATCTTCAAAGTTTTCTACTTTTGGATTATATGGTGTATCAAACAAAAGTTCTATCTTTTCCATAATTTTCGCCCCCTTATCTCTTATACAGTATCTATTATTTGTTCTTTTTTATAAAAGCCCACACTGCAGAATTCTGCCATATGATTATTAGCATTATATGCAAGATCGTTGTAAATCATTTTTTCTATCTGACCATCTTTATCACCTATAAATTTGCATAGATGAGAAATAAACGCATTATTTTTTTCTTTTATTGTACGAGTAACCAGTTGTATTTTCTCTCCATATTCTTCAAGCAGCTCATTATTGTTAAAAAAGCGATTAAGCTTCATTATTCTCGCGCATGATTTTATATGATACGCCATTTCGTTCGCCTGCCAAGTTTTTTCATTAATTACAGGTGCCAGTACGCTGACTGTCTGCTTATAATACATCAGAGCTTCTTCGTAGTTATACCGCTCATCATTATAAACTCCTAACTTATATATACTTCTGTAATAACGACCGTTGGAGCGTGTGGATAATTCTAACCATTCGCGTGCTGTTTCTACATCATTTAACTGAAACTCATACACTCTTGCTAAACGATACATGGGGTAATATGCATATTCATTCATACTGTTTTTATAGAAATCAGTTATTATACCAATATTCCGCTTACTTTCATCAAGGATAAGCGCTGATAATAAAGCGATTTGCTGAACAGACACCGTTGCAATATGGTTTAATACGTCAATGTATTCTAAAAATATGCTCCAGTCATACAAGGGAAAAAATTTCATGGATGTACATATTCTGTTAACAAGAAATCGTAGATTGATCGATGCAAAAGCAAGATTATCTTTTCTTTGCATTATATAATCGCTATATTTTTCACTGCAAGCATACAGCCGCCTCAGCCACTTAATTACATTTTTGTCAGAACGCAGCAGCTTGAAAGGGAGATAAAAATTATCAAGCATATCACAATCAATATACATTTCAATCATTTCGTTAAGTATATTAAAAATTACATCATCCTTTTTCAGAGCGCCGGCATCTTCAAACCGACTAAAAAGCTTTCGAAAAAAATCAGCACAATTTCTTTCATTACCGACACATAGATCTGGGAACTTAATAATACTGACGTTCTCAGAACCGCCATGTCGAGAAACAAAAATGTATTTTAATTTATCAGATAAGCCAAATTTCGTTTTCGCCTCTGAAACACTGTCTGCAATAACAATGTTTACAATCTCTTGAACCGAAATGCTTCCTTCTAAAGATAACAAATTCGATTGTTGAGCATCGATTGAATTATATATCGAAAACCCAAACAGCTTAAAGAACAATGAAATATAAACGTATTCAATAACATCACTGCTCTGATGAATAATATTGACTATTTCCATTTACGCAACCCACCTACATTTTTCTAAATCCGCAGAACTATGCTTTCATTATATATTAATATATTCCGGAATCCTGATATATGTTAATATTATAATACCAACAATAATATCTACATATTCGATTTTATCACATATATACAAATTTTTCAATAGAATACACCAATTTTTTTTACGTCAAAAATATCAATTTTAATTTTCGTTTTTTGTTTATTATGCTAATACTTATTCCATGATTTCCATATTTCTTAAAAATCTTGACACGGTTTTACAGAAAACAGTGCACGCATTTTGCAGACGCTGTTTTTGTTGTCCTTTTGTTGATCTCATTTGTATATACTGATATTATTTTGTTTTATTATCTGAAGCACCTCATTTTCAAAGTCTCTGTTCTCATGCTTAACACTGACCACATCAATGTTATTTTGAATAAACCAGCTTATTGCCATAGGCGTCTCCTGCTCGAATCTGCCGATATTATTATATTCATATACAAGCAGTGTGTCAAACTCTCGATTAAGCGCGGCATTGCGAACTGCTGTAAGTGCGTCCGGATCAGCAGCCTGATTTCTGCCGAAGCCAAAATATTCTTTCCGAATATCCCATCCCTGCAATCCGGCATAGATATGACAAGCCGTCTTTTGCTTTTCTGTTTCTTCTGCTGTTGCGCCTCTATACAGGCAAATTACTTGTTTCATATTTCTTCAACCTTTCTATAATTTTATTAATTTTTATTCTTCAATATAAAAAAACAATGCTCTGAATTGAACACTGTTTTTAATATGCAATATTAATTATCTTAAGTCGGCACCATCTGTTATACATTTTTCATTTCTGAGCATTTTTTCGATGTACAGCAGCATGCCCTGCCACTCGTCAACAAGAAATACCGATTAAGAGCCATATACCGATACCGCTTTATCATTGCAAACTTTTATATACTGTATTGTATCAGAAATAATTTATTTTGTAAATACGTTTACAACTTTTTATTCTGTTAATAATTCATCATTAAAAAACTGTTTGTAGCTTGCGTTAAACTCAAGTTCAATGTTATATCCTCTGCCAATCTTGATTGCATCAATAAGCTGGCATATAATCATCTTCTTCTGTTCTCTTGATGCAGTTTCAAATTCATCTGCCCAAGTAACAAATTGTTGATAGTAGAAATCAAGTTTATTAAGCACATCTGTCTGCTCCTCTAAAGCTGCGTCACATTCACACAGCTGTTTGTCCACCTCTGACATCTCATCTTTTGTAGAATTGATTGACATTGAAAGAACATCAACGGGGAATCTGTTCTCACCGCTTAAACACTTTCCTACTTCTATTGATAATTCGGTCAGCCGCTTTTGAAGCCGTTCCTTTTTATCCGTCAGCTCATTCTTAACTCTGCGTTTTTCCGCGAGCTCTTTCTTATAGCGTATCTCCAAAGCCTTATCCTTCGGTGTCTTCTTTATCGCCTCAAGATACTGTTTTACAACCTCTAAAACCATTGCATCAATTTTAGGCGCTGAATATACGGTCTGCCCGTCACAGTCATTAAGCTTGCGCGCGCGATGATAGCATATGTACCGCAATGTATTTGACACTCCGATTGAGCCGTCTTTTCTTACATATTTTTCGGTATGTCCAGTTGATGTTATAACACCTCCGCAATGTGCGCAATACAGATTGCCGGATAACAGTGTCTTTCCCTTTGTCGTTCTCGCTATATGCTGTTTCTCGTCATTCTTTTTGGAACGCTGCCTTAAAATGTGCTGAACCTCATCAAATACGTTTTCATCTATTATAACGAGATGTTCAAGCTTAGGTGATGTCGTTTCTCCGGCTACATAATATCCGCAGTACAGTTTATTTTTCAAAATACGGTTTATGGTATTGCATTGAAACTCACTGCCGTTGCGTGTCCTCACACCGAGCCTGTTCAGGTAATCTGCCATTCTGTATGAGCCGTATCCCTCATTAAGTGTCTTGCTGAATATCATCTTTACATACTCAGCCTCCTGCGGATCAACCTCTAAATCCTTTACAGGCTGTCCTTTCTTATTAACACGACCTCTGTTCACCGCTCTGTATCCGAGAGGTGTTGCTCCGCCGTGATATATACCCTCTGCCGTAAGCTGTGCCATTCTTGTTTTCAACCGCATTGAGGTCTTAACGCTCTCACCGTTCGCCTGCCAATAGCGTATGTAATTGAGCAGCTTATCGGTATGATTTTCAAACTGCT
>JBJEIW010000054.1:0-16459 GCA_051877435.1 Candidatus Ornithomonoglobus sp. | reverse complement strand
TAATTCATCATTTGTGATTGCAGTATACAACGGAGAGAAAGGAGGTACAAGAAATACAATCAGATATGCAAAACGATGCGGAAAGAAAATTTGCAATGTGCTCATCTGAGAACAAAGGGATAGAACTTTTAAGAGTACGCGATTTGGTTGATTTTGAAAATCAGCCGTTCAAGGTGCTTGATGCGATAAAGCATCAGGGGAGCAGGACAGAATTAACTTGTGGACAAAATGTCCACAAGTTAAAATCAAGAGATCTGGTAGGAGAGGTAAGCGGCGAAAGCGGCAGGCAAATACCGAGGTATATACGACTTACGCAGCTTATATTTCAGCTTATGGACAAGGTGAATGAAAAATCATTCCCGTCACAGCCGGAACAGAGCGATCATATATAGGCTCAGAAAATTAGGATAGAGTAATTTATTGCCTATCCGAACTGTCTGTTGTTGCTTGTGAAAGCCTGAATTCCTGAGGTGTCATGCCGGTTCTCTTTTTGAACGTGCTTGACAGATGAGAATGGCTGTTGAAGCCAAGCAGCACCGCAATGTCGTCAACAGTATAGTTACTGTCTGTGAGATATACTTTCGCAAGCTCTATTTTATTGTTGAGGATATAGTCAAACGGCGTTTGATTAAAGCTTTTTTTGAATATCCTCGTTACAGTGGAGGGTGAGGCGTGAATACATTCCACAAGCTCATCACGTGATATTCTGCGATGGATATTTGTGTCAATAAATTTTTTCAGCATTATTGCGTCATTGTTTAATTTACTGTCGGTTAAAGTGTTTGTTTTGGTGAATTCCGCCATCTGGGCAAAAAGCTTGTGCAGAATGAAGGCAAGCTTTGTTCTGTCCTCAAAGGGATTATCGCGCACCAGTGCAAACAGCTGTTCAAAATAGCCAGGCTGACAGTAGTTCGGCAGCAGGACGGTGCTGTCGAGATCATATAAGGAAATCAGATCTTCCACCAAGGAGCCGCTGACCGTAATCCAGATTTTTTTCCATGGCTCGAGAGCATCGGACCAGTAGTTGTGAGCGGTCTTATTGTGGAGTATAAACGCATCGTGCGCCTTTGCCTCAAATACCTCGTTGCCGTGATGTATCACACCTTTTCCTTCATATACATATTCAATACTGAATATATGAGTCCTATCCGAACGGGACATTTTATATTTGGAGTTCGCGTTCGTTATTCCCACAAGCTCCGGAGAGAATATCCGGTGTTCATCATCAAGATATGGATACAGAAGCTCATTAAAACGGTTAGCGGGATGGTATTTATCAAACTTAATAATTTCAGAAATCAAGTATTTGTCCTCCTTCTGCAGCGGGCGGAAATGGTATTTACCGCCTTTTATGACACGGATCCGGGTATCCTATATCCAACCATATAATATATGAATGCGAGAACCATGTCAAGTTTTATGATGTTAACTGACACAATTTTGAAAGGTTTCAAGTTATTTTGACGCTAATTTGTATTGTATATTATAACTTGAAATGCTATTATTTATTTAAGAAGAATTGTTAAATATGCAAATTGAAGATGAACGGCTGTTATTTTAAGCCGACAGAAGCCAAGGCGAAAGGAGGGCGATAAAAACGGCATAACACTGCGTATTTCAGCGGTTTTGCAGATACGGCAGAACGCGCTTTTAAGGATTTATATTACCGATCATGTTTATTACGAAAGGGGAGAGAGAAAAAAAATAATAAATAAACTTTTTTTACACATGCTTTACATTGCTTAACGCAAATTTTACAGCTATTAAGATATTTCTTAAGCTTGGCTGTATTGTGGACCAAAATTAAAAAATTTTATTCTTAGGAGGAATTTTTATGAAACTATTAAGATGTGCATTGGCGGTATCAGTGATTGCCTCAGCAATCGTTATACCTGCACATGCGGAAACAACACCCACAGTATTAATTAATGATGGTTTTGACTATGAGGAAGGCATTGGAAGCTGGTCAAACACGGGAAATGCAAATGCTGTTGTTGAAACAGATCCGACAGACACGAACAATAAGGCTGCTAAGCTGTACGCGTCAAGCGGTACCGTAAGAATGCAGTGGAATTTTGGCAAAGAATATACCGATGGAGTATTTAATATTTCTTACAGAATACAAAGCACAAGGAATAATGAAGGAACTAATGAATTTGTTACTTTGTTTGTAAAAGATACAAATAACAGCTATGAATATTTTCTTCCAAATTTTATGACTGCATATGCAAAAATCGGAGATATGAGTAATACAAATCCTGCGTTTGTTCCGCTTAAGAATGCATCAAACAGTCAGGATATGAAGTTAGAGGGCGGACAATGGTTTACGGTCAATGCCACTGTAGACCTTGACAACGGCACTGCAACAGCAACGGTAACAGATCCGAGCGGTACAGCATTTACGGCAACAAATGCATATAATTCAGGTATTGATTCACTTCAGTTTATAAGCGGATGGAACGGTCCGACAGTATATGTCGATGACGTAAGGGTTACATACACGGAGCCGGCGCCGATCAATTTCTCAGATAACTTTGACAGCTACACAGATGCGGCAGGAGTAACGGCTGACGGAACCTTGTTCACAACCGCAACTGCAGGCACAAATTCAACGGTGCTGGGACTTGAGGATAACGGTAGCGGAAAAGCTCTTAAAATAACTCGAAGCAATCCTGCGAGCGCTTCAAACGCCAGACTTTACTGGAATGCGGCATCGACAAGAGAGATAACAACAGGAACAGTCGGAATTGAATTTGACATCAGACAGGATGCCGCATCGAGAACTGCTGTATTTGTAAAGGATGGCACAAGCGATCAAAATACTACAGTTGACTTTAAAGATAACTATAGCTTCCTCTGCACATCAAACGACAGCGGCTATACATGGACAACAGGCACGTGGTATCATGTGAATCAGGTGCTTGACCTTGATAACGATAAGCTGTATGTAAAGCTGACAGATATGAGCGGAAATGTTCTCGTCTACAATGTATCGGAGTATACAAAGAATTTCACAAACTTCCAGTTATATAACTGGTATAACGGTGAAGAGGGCTGCACGATAGATAACTTAACCGTTAAGCAGGGAGTGCCTGTAATCGCAGCGCCTGCGGCAAAGCTTGAAACTTCAAGCGAGATTTCATACGATGCGGGAGATGACGGCAAGAGCCCGGCATCAGGCATAAAGCTCAGCGTAACAAATAACGGTGATGCTGACGGATCATACAGTGTATTGCAGGCAGCTATCACAAAAGGTACTGAAAGCGTAACGGCACGGCATACAGAGAACATAACACTTGCAAAGGGTGCGTCTGTTGTATACGCGATTATATTTGAGGGCGTTGACCTTACAGACGCTGACGTAGAAGTAACAACTATTGAATAACCGGAGGTGACAGTAATGAAAAAGATTTATACTAATCCTGAGATAAACGCAACATTATTCGATTCGGAGAATATCGTAACAGTTTCCGGTGGGAAAACCGGTGCGCAAAACCTTGAAGAAGCCTATGGGACCGGAATAACAGTTAAGAATGTAGGTTCATGGTCCGAAGCGGTAGAAAATGCAATTATTACATTCTGATGGTATAACAACATTCACGCACAGCAGCAATGCTGACAGTACGCTGCTGTGCGTGTTGCTTTTACAAATAAAATACACCGGGAGGTAAGAAATGTATGCTTAAAAGAATATTAGGCTGTCTGACGGCAGTCACTATGCTTGTTGGAGTATCTCCCGCTGTTATCAATGCAGCGGATGAGAAACCGGACAATTCCGGGTACGCAGAGTACACATTCGCAAAGAGCAGAATAAAAACAAATATCACAAAGGTGTTTATGTCAAACGAGCAGACAATCGAAAAGGATGGTAAGCAGGCGCTGGTAAGAAGTCCTCAGGCGTTGTATATGTATCTTACGCTCGATTCCAAGGAATTTGCAAATCCTGACGGACAGCCTGTTAAGATAAGTGTTGAATACTATGATGAGGGAAAGGGCTGCTTCACGCTGGCATATGACGGCACGGACAATGTCGCTTATCCGACTCATTCACACACGAATGCGAAGGATATTGTGTATATGACTGACGATCGACATTGGAAGGTGCATGATTTCTATCTTGATGATATAACCTTCATGCACAACTATGTTGACGGCTATGATTTCCGTGTGGCGCTGTGGGCGGATGAAATGGGAATGTCTGCTGACAATATCTATATCCATTCTGTAAAGGTGCAGAAGCTGCCGATCTCTAAAATTTATAAGATGAGCTTCTCTTCTGCTATGACGGGTAACATTTTCGGCCCCGGTGAGGATAAGCTGGTTGATATATCACTCAGGAGTCTGTGTGATTTTGCAGCAGCTTCCGCTGCGGAGTACATAGTAAAGGATTTTGACGGTAACGAGGTGTTAAACGGCAGCTTTGACTTTGAAACAGAGCCCAGGGCAGTCTATAATTATACGATAGATTTGAATCCCGTAGATACCTTCGGTGTCTATACTATATACGTAACGGTAAAATCAAAGGGAGTTTACAATGGTGAGGAAACGGAGTTTGTTTGTGAGAATACGGCGGATTTTTCCTATGTCAATAAGCCGGAGCTTAAAAATCCCGTGATGAATACCTGTACACACGCTATACGCTGGGGCTCGGAGGCTACGGCTGAAATTGCCGATTACGGCGGCTTCGGAGCTGTGAGGGATGAAATCGCATGGAATGATGTTGAGAAAAAAGAAAAGGTATTTGCGATACCGGAGCAGAGCGCTGTGTACACAAGTGAAATCGAGAAGAACGGCACAGGCTATATGCTCATTCTTGATTACGGCAATGTAATGTACGACACAACAGCGTCAAAGGCTGTCAATGTAGTTCCGCATACCGAAAAGGGACTTGAGGGTTTCAGGCGCTACTGCCGCTATATGGCGGAAAAATACAAGGGCTTTATCAAGTATTATGAGGTATGGAACGAGTATAATCTCAGCAACTTTAATGTGACTATGGAGGGTGCTGAAACTTATGTAAAGCTCTGTAAAATCGCATATGAGGAGGTTAAGGCGGTAGATCCGAATGCTGAAATTGTCGGAATGGGTGTTGCCGGAACCGAGCCTAATTTTATGCGAAGTGTATTCGAGCACGGTGGATACCAGTATATGGATGCCGTATCCTGCCATCCGTATGACTGGAGCGGAGATTTTAGAAACGAGTATTTCATTGAAAGGCTTCATGAAATCAGCGATCTGCTTCAGGAGCAGGCGGGAGAGGGGAATCCGAGGAAGCCTATTTACCTTACGGAGTGCGGCATGAACGATTCCACCGCGGCGACAGGTGTTTCGTCTGTTGAGCAGGCGGCGGATGTTATTCAGATGTATGCGCTCATGACGGGTGAGGGTGTTGCTGACAAGCTATGGTGGTACTGCCTTGTAAACAAGGGAGTGGACAAAAAGGATCAGGAGTCCAACTGGGGCTTTGTAAAGAATAACGCGGCGGTAAACGGCGAAACACCGTTTGCGGCAAAGCCGTCGTTTGCGGTGCTGACAGGCATGAACGAGTTCCTTACAAACGCAGAGCCTGTCGGGAAAATCGTGGATAAGGACGCAGAAATACGCGCGTATAACTATAAGACCCGAAAGGATGACAATGCGGCAACGTTATGGACAACCGGAGGAAGCGCGATACTCAACATTTCTTTGGGCTGCAGCGAAATTACCATATACGATATGTACACAAATGAAATCGGAAGACTCAGCAGCAAGGACGGAATCTACAGTATAGGCATTACAAATGAGCCGGTATATATACGCGGTAATTTCAGCCGCTTTGAAGAGGCAGGTCAGGACGCTGTATTTACTCAGAGTGTACATAACGCGAACATAGCGACACATGAAAGCATTGATATAACCTTTACTGACAAGGAGGGCAGAAGCGGCGATATTGCCGTTGATGTTCCGGAAGGTATTACGGTTGAGGAAAACACAGGTCTCGACAGAGGCATAGGCAGAGTGAGACTTGTCTCGGATGAAACGATCGGATCGCGCAGGGCTGTTTTCACTGTAACAAGCGGCAGCGCTCTCATCGGTATATACAGCTCTGATATCGCCGTAAACGAGCCGTGTGAAACGGAAATTGCCGATTTTGAGCAGATAAGCGCCGAGGATGACACACACTGGCGCGCCGTTGTAAAGATAAGGAACAAATCCATCTCACATACTTATGACGGCATTTGCAGCGCGGCTGACGGCAGCGCAAAACCAGTCAAGTTTTTTAATCTCGGTCCGGGCGAGGAGCAAACGATATATATGAACCTTCCTGAGTTGGTAAAAAAGCGTGTAATAAATGTTTCCTATGATCTGACGTTAAGTGATGGCTCGGTGTATACCGCGTCAAGAAACACGGACTTCACCTCGGCTAAATATGCCTATGAAAAGCCGGTAATTGACGGAAAAATAACACCGGGCGAATGGAACGGCGTATGGCTGTGCGCTGACGAGGAGGAAAATATAATCCTTCTTATGCAGACAACATGGGGAGGACCGGAGGATTTATCCTATGACTGCAGCATGATGTGGGACGAGGATAAGCTGTATATGGCGGTTAAGGTAAGAGATTCAATGTTCTGCAATTCCGAGCAACCCGCCACACAGTATAAAGGTGACGGCATTCAGTTCGGTATAGAGGACAGAGTTTATCAGGGTGACGCGGCTATCGATGCATACGGAACGAACTCTACATTTACCGAGGTTGCGATTGCAAAGCTTGACGGTGGACCCAATATGTATCGCTTCAGATGTATAGATGACGGAATCAAGACGGGCACTGTTGAAGCCGACAGATATGATATGGCTGTAGTGCGTGACGGGGATTATACAATTTATGAAATGGCCATTCCGTGGACTGAAATGTTCGGCCCGAATTATGTGCTTGATTCTGAAAAAATACTGGGCTTTTCCATGCTTGTCAATGACAATGACGGTCAGGGCAGACGCGGCTTTGCTCAGTATAATGACGGTATAGGAATGGGTAAGAACGCTATGCTTTTCGGCAAGCTCACCTTGCTTAAATAGTATATATTTATATTGAATATAAGGAGGAATTTTTATGAAGCTATTAAATTTTGTATTGGCAGCCTCAATTGCCGCGTCGGCAATTACTGTGCCGGTTTGTGCAGGAGCAGCGGATGCGGCTGAGAATCTGACCTCTGTAACTCTTATCAGCGATGATTTTGAGAACTATGCGGAGGGTGCGACCGATATCGGAAGCTGGTCAAATGTAGGAAATGCCAATGCTGTTATTGCAGCAGACCCGGAAGACCCGGACAGCAAGGCTGCGAAGCTATATGCGGAAAGCGGTACTGTAAGATTGGAGTATGATTTAGATAAGGAATATACCGATGGAGTATTTAATATTTCTTACAGAATACAAAGCACAAGGAACATTGACGGAACTAATGAGTTTGTGACATTGTTTGCGAAGGATACGAAAAATAACTATGAATATTTTCTTCCGAATTTTATGACTGCATACGCAAAAATCGGAGATATGAGTAATACGAATCCTGTATTTCGTCCGCTCTTAAACGACGCCGGCAGTCAGGATTTGAAGTTAGAGGGCGGTCAATGGTTTACAGTCAATGCCACTATAGACCTTAACAATCATATTGCAACAGCGACGGTAACAGACCTGGAAGGTACGGAGTTTACGGCAACAAATGAATATAATTCAGGACTTGACGCCATTCAATTTATATCAGGCTGGAATAAGCCTACAGTATACGTTGATGACGTAACCGTTACATACACAGGAGCGCAGATGTCTGCAGATCCGACAGAGCCTCCGGAGAATACTGTGCCGGGTGATGCCGGGGATGACAATCAGACCTCTGTAACTCTTATCAGCGATGATTTTGAGAGCTATGCGGAGGGCTCGGCCGATATCGGGAGCTGGTCAAATGTAGGAAATGCAAATGCTGTTATTGCAGCAGACCCGGAAGACCCGGACAGCAAGGCTGCAAAGCTGTATGCGGAAAGCGGTACTGTAAGATTGGAGTATGATTTAGATAAGGAATATACCGATGGAGTATTTAATATTTCTTACAGAATACAAAGCACAAGGAACATTGACGGAACTAATGAGTTTGTGACATTGTTTGCGAAGGATACGAAAAATAACTATGAATATTTTCTTCCGAATTTTATGACTGCATACGCAAAAATCGGAGATATGAGTAATACAAATCCTGCATTTCGTCCGCTCTTAAACGACGTCGGCAGTCAGGATCTGAAGTTAGATGGCGGTCAATGGTTTACGGTCAATGCCACTATAGACCTTGACAGCAGCATTGCAACGGCTACGGTAACAGATTCGAACGGTACAGCATTCACAGCAACGAATGAGTATAATTCGGGACTTGACGCAATTCAGTTCATATGTGGCTGGAACAAGCCTACAGTATATGTTGACGACGTAACCGTTACATACACAGGTGCTCATGCGCCTACAGCTTCGACAGCTCCGACAGCTCCTGCCGCTTCGACAGAGCCTGTTGCTCCGATCGACTTTTTTGATGACTTTGAAGGTTATGAATCTGCCGATGCAGTGACGAACGGAACAAATTATACTATCAGAACAGACGGCAATAATCATACAAAGCTTGAGTTTGTTACCAACGGCACGGGCAAGGCGCTCCATCTCGGACTGACAGAAACTCCGAACGCAAGACTGTTCTGGAATGCGGAAAGCGAATCGGAGGTAACGTCAGGAACTGTAGGAATCGAATTTGACGCAAAGCTCGATTCCGTAACAGGCAGCAGAGTCGTACTGTTTTTAAATGACAGTGTAAAGAGTGAATATACAAATCTTGATTTTAATGCCGGAATATTAAAATATTCCTCAGACGGCAGCAGTTCCACAAATCTGCTCACATATGAAGCGGGAGTATGGTATCATGTGAAGGAGGTTCTTGATCTTGACCAAAACAAGATGTATATCCAAATAACCGACACGAATGGTACTGAGCTTGCATATGTGCAGACAGGATATACCTATAACTTCAAGTATATTCAGTTCTATAACTGGTCATCGGAAACCACGGGAATTACTCTTGATAATTTTGCGGTAAAAGAAGGTGTTTCGGTACCTGAGGTTCCCACTCCGGCGACACCGACAATTGATCCTGACGCACCTACACCTACACCAATAGACTTCTTTGATGATTTTGAAGGTTATGAATCTGCCGATGCAGTGACAAACGGAACAAAGTATACTATCAGTACAGACGGTAACAATCACACAAAGCTGGAGCTTGTTGAAAACGGCGGCGGCAAGGCGCTCCATCTCGGACTGACAGAAACCCCGAACGCAAGACTGTTCTGGAATGCGGGAAGTGAATCGGAGGTAACATCAGGAACAGTAGGAATCGAATTTGACGTAAAGCTTGATTCCGTAACAGGCAGCAGACTTGTACTGTTTTTAAACGACAGTGTAAAGAGTGAATATACAAATCTTGATTTTAATGCCGGCACATTAAAATATTCCTCAGATGGCAGCAGTTCAACAAATCTGTTCACGTACGAGGCGGGAGTATGGTATCATGTGAAGGAACTTCTTGATCTTGATCAAAATAAGATGTATATCAAAATAACCGACACGGACAGTACTGAGCTTGCATATGTGCAGACGGGATATACCTATAATTTCAAGTATATTCAGTTCTATAACTGGTCATCGGAAACCACGGGCATTACTTTAGATAATTTTGCTGTAAAAGAGGGCGTTTCCGTATCGGATATAATTCCTCCGGAAAATCCGCTTTCGGCGGCTCCCGCGGTAACTCCGACAGAGGGAACGGAGATTATAGCAAAAGCCGATTTTAATGATATTTCCGATATTTCCCAAAGTCCGTTTGCCGTTACAGACGAAAACGGCAATCCTACAGACGCGGAGCTTGTGCAGACAGCGTCCGGCGACAAGGCGCTCAGACTTAAATCCGGCGCGGACAGCTCTGTGTGCCGTGTAGGCCTGCTTGATAATCTTGATGAGTATTCGACAGGTACAATGACAATTTCATATGCTGTAAGAACGGATTTCTCCTCAGAGGATATCTTTGACGGAATCATGACAATTCCCGGCACAACATATGAGGCAGGAAGTGAGGCGAGTGTGCCTCGAATCCTCTCAAGCGGAGTTGTACAGTGGTTCCCGGCAACAGCAGCGTCAGGCTCATGGTGGCATGCGTTTGCAAGCGTAAAGGATCAGAACTGGTATGTTATTAAGACTGTTATAAGCTTTGATAAAAAGACCTGCGAGGTACAGGTTTATGACGGGGCGGGTGCGCTTCTGGGATCATACAGCAACGCGTATATATTCACTGACGGCAGCGGCGGACTTGAGAAATTCTACCTCAAGCTGACAGATGCCGGACATGATGGAAATACTATTGTTGACAATATCCTGATTGAATACAGTGAGGAACAGGAAGCTGCCGAGCTTGAGCTTCCGTTTACGGATGATTTTGAGAGTTATTCAACTCTTTCGGATATGACGGCGAAAAACTGGAGCATGTATTCTCCGAGCGGCAACACACAGCCGTCAGAGATCATCACTACCGATAAGGGCAAGTCATTCTCGCTTGGATTCTCCGCAGGCTGCTCATCAAGCACATCGGTAACACATACATTTAATACCCCCATTACGGCGGGCAAAATAAAGGTTGACTTCGATATTATGCCGAGCGCTTCGATAGGAACACATGTCAAATTTGATATTACCGGCTCCGATACATATTTCCCACTGTTCTATTTTGACGGAGCGGGGACTGTCGGCACGCTTTACAATTATACGAATTCGTCGACAAAAATAGGCTCATATACAGCCGGTGAGTGGTATCACTGCACAGCGGTTGTTGATCTTGAGTCTGAAACAATCGAGGCGTCGATAGCAGATAGTACAGGATATAAGCAGACAAAGAGCTTTGACTGGCCGGGTATGATAGGTCTTACGGTGGATTCAATCAAAGCATTTGCTCTTCAGGAGTGGATTGCATCGGCTGATACGGCGTCAATATTTGACAATGTTGTCATTGATTACGTGATTGAAATTCCGACTTTGACAGAAAGCGGTATGAGCTTCACAACAGGATCGGAGCAGACAAGCATGAAGACTAATGTGCCGACAATAGCAGATAGCATAAATCTTAGCTTCGGAACATTAATGGATACTTCGACAATGAAGGGTATTACTATTACAAACAGCACAACGAACGAAACGGTACCTTATGTTATCGGAACGAGCGGTACAACTATCAATCTTCGTCTTAAAGAGGCGCTTGACGCAAATACGACCTATAAGGTAAATGTGCCCGGTGAAGTCGCAAATCCGGCAGGCTCTGCTATGGGCGAGGCGGTTACGCTCAGCTTTACAACGGGCGCGGCGCAGTTTGTGGGCTCAATAGAATCGGTAACGGCAAACGCAACAGAGATAACAAAGCTCAATCAGCTTACCGAGGGCAGCGCGCTTACGGCAGCTGTAAAGCTCACAAATGCAACAGCAGATGCAAAGACAGGCATACTGATAGTAAGCTTCTATAGCGGAGACACACTTGTAAAAACAAGCTATGAGGTGATAGAAGCGGCAAGCGGTGCGAAAGTCTCACAGAACATAAAAACCACAATCAACGGTCTTGAAGGTGTTGATTGTATAAAGGTAATGCTCTGGAACGACTTTGAAAACATTGCACCACTTACAACAAGTATTGCAATTCAGTAATACTGCGTTTTATCCGGGAAAGGCATATGCCTTTTCCGGAGATTAATCAGCGGGAGACAGCGCTGCTCCCGATGATCAATGTCCGGAAACGGATAAAAGTATAAATAAACTATGCAAAATGCATTATAATTCACAAGCTATACAGGGAGGGACAGCAGTGAAAAAATATTTAATTCCTACATTTATCTGCGCTGTACTGCTCGGAGCAGCTTCGGCGTATGCATCGGAGCCTGACGTGTCGCTTGACTATGCGGCAGGTCGGATTACCGTATCGGGCGCGACGGAAAAGAAGGATGAAATAATTACGGTAAACATTCTCAAGCCCGGTGTGACAGCTGAGGCATTGTGTTCCGGAAGAGGTGAAGGTATACTCTACAACAATGACACGCTGACGGATGAGGAAGGCACATACAGCATAAGCGCGGCATTTCCGGCGGATGCCCAGGAAGGAACATATAAGGTTTACGTAGGAGGCGAAAGCTTTGCGGCCGCTTATGTAACGGATGTTGCATATGTGAGCGCGGACAGCTACAGTAAAGCAATAGAGGCTCTTAACAGCGCGGCGGTCGGCAGCGCGGAGGGATTTGAAGCAGCGTTAAAAGAATACGGCGAAGCAATAGGTCTTTCCAACGAGCTTTCAGACTCCGTAGATTTCGCAAAGACGGCGGCGCTTTTGCAGGGGGAGCTTAAAAGCGCATCCTTCAGTGAGACGGACAGCTCGTTAAATAAAAAAAGATTCGATACGGCTGTTATCGTGCAGGCGTTTAATGAAGGACTTATACAAGATTTCAGCAGATATGCCGACGACGTTATTTTAAAAAATGAAAACACGATGAAATATTATAATGCTGTCATAAAGGGAAAAGCGGGTGAGAACGTGTTTGTAAAGCAGCTTTCGGGAAAGAACATCGGCAGTGTAAGCGAATTTGAAACGGCTGTCGAGGACGCGCTTATGATAGCCGTTGTCAGGTATCCGGACGGTATCGGAAACATTGAAGCCGTGCTGAAGGAATACAGCGCGCGCACCGGAGCAAAGACCGCATCGGCATCAAACAGTGACTACGCATATATTTCGGGCAACACTTATACGGATATAACCTCGCTTATTACGGCTTTTAACAATCATGCAGGCACGACCTCCGCATCAAGCTCAGGCGGAGGCGGTGGTGGCGGCGGTTCATCCTCATCGGTGATAACAGCCTCAAAGAACGCTTCTGAAATTCCTGTGGGAGGCGGGCCGGACACGGCTCAGACGCAAGCTGTAAATGCGATTGGGATCAAATTCGAGGATCTTAATTCGGTCGACTGGGCATACACCGCGATTTCGAAGCTGTACGCACTGGGAGTTATTGAGGGAAGATCCTACACGATATTTGCGCCTAATGACTATGTGACAAGAGAGGAATTTGCAAAGCTCATAGTCACAGCCTTCGGCTTTGATAAAGATGAATATGAAAATACATACACCGACGTTCCGGCGGGTGCATGGTATGAGGAATATGTATGCGCAGCGACAAAGCACGGAATATGTAACGGCATAGGCGATAATGCTTTCGGCACAGGCAGCTGCATAACACGTCAGGACATGGCTGTAATGCTCTATAATGCGATGAAGGCGAAGGGACGGAGCTTCGGCAGCGCAGAGCTGGGATTTGGTGACAGCGCTGATTTTGCTGATTATTCAAAGATTCCCGTTGCATCTCTTTCTGACGCAGGAATCGTTAACGGCGTAAGCGACACTGAGTTTGATCCGACAGGATATGCGACACGCGCGCAGGCGGCGGTTATAATAAACAACGCGCTAGAACACTGATTGTGCATGAAAGGGGAATAACGAAATGAAAAAATTTATAGGTCTTGTTATCTGCCTTGCAGCCTTATGCTGTGCGGCGGTAACTGCTTCGGCTGTATCATACACAACGGCGGAAAATCTCGCGATACTTCAAATCCTTGGGATCGGAAAGGATTTATCGCTTGATACACTGCAGACGGACAAGCCTGTGACAAGGGCGGCATTTGTAAATAATATCGCAATTCTGATCAAGGCGGACGGCGCAGCAGGCGAAAATGTGTATTACCATGATGTAAGCCGTGACCACTGGGCATTCGATACTATAAGCACACTCACTGAAAGAGGCATCATAAACGGAAACGAGGCGGGAATGTTCCGCCCGGACGATACAATAAAAAAGAGTGAGGCTGTAAAGATACTCGAATCCGTAATGGGCTATGATTATATGGCAGCTATGAACGGCGGCTATCCGAACGGCTATATGAGTATAGCCGCAAATTTAGGACTGCTCAGCGGCTGCTCAGACTCTGAGGAGCTTACAACCGGAGATATGTTCAGAATAATCGTGAACGCTCTTGGCTGCGAGGTCATGACTATAGATTACGGCAATAATAATACATATAAGAAGGACAAGGATACAACTCTTCTGAGTGCGTATTATGATATGTATTTCGATGACGGTACTCTCACCGCTGCGGACACAATTGATATTAACTCCTCAATAACAATGCCGGAGGATCAGGCGAAGATAGACGGAGTTACCTATCTTGTTGAGCAGGGCAGCTATGTGGACTATCTCGGCTGCGAGATAAACTTCCTCTACAGAAAGGACGACAGCGACCTGTACCTCTTATGGGCGTCCCCTAAGAGCACAAATACAGTACTTGAGCTTGATGATACATATGACTGCGATTATAACAGCGAGACATATAAGCTCGACTATACGGATAAAAACGGCAAAACAAAGCATGTTACGTTGGACAAGGGACTGATACTTGTTTATAACGGTGCCGCGGTAAGTACCAATATAAATGAAATACTGAACAAAGATCATTATGATATAAAGCTGGTTCAGACAAAGAATTCGGGAAAGTATAATCTTGCAGTAGTGTGGTCATATGAGAATTACTTTGTCGGAAGTATTGATAAGGATAAGTGCATCATATACGATAAGAACAACTGGAGCCGTAGCGTATGCCTTGACGAGAGCGAATACAAAACCTTTGAACTCAAGGTAGGCGGCGTTGTCTCCGACTTTGATAAGATAACGGAAAATTCAATAGTCAGTGTGTATATGTCAGGCAACGGACAACGTGTGCGTGCAGAGGTATCCTCGGTTACAACAACGGGTACTGTGGGCAGTATAAATAATTCCGATGACAAAACTCTGAAGGTAAACGGTACAGTTTACAGTATGTATGATAAGAGATCAGATATAAAGTGTTCATCGGGCGATAAGGTTACACTGTATTTTGACATAAAGGGCTATATTGCCGCTATCAGGATAGAAACCGACGGATCCGGAAAATTCGGATATATAATGAAGGCATACATCGATAATGAGGGCGATGAAAGCTTCTGGATTAAGCTGATGGACGGAGACGGTCAGATACAGCGTTATAAGCTGAAGGATAAGGCAAAGGTTGACGGCAGCCGCCTGAGCATATCCCAGCTTGACAGTTGGTTTAACCCTGGCGGAGAAACAACTCAGCAGCTCGTATGGTTTAACCTGAATGAGTCGGGAGAGATCTCAGAGGTGGATACGACGGTCACAACGGACGAGGAAAATCCCGATATATGTTTCAGAATTTATCAGCCGGAAGCCTCAATGATGTATAAGTACACCGGAAAACTCGGCTATTGTCTCCTGCTTGACAATTCCACAAAGATATTCGCGGTACCTTCATCAAAGTCGTCAACTGCAACTGATGACGATTATATGATAAAGGGCAAGGCAGATCTGATAAATGACCAGAGCTACACGACAACGGCATACAGAGTGGGAGAGGACGACAAGGAATATGAGGAAGCAATCGTAATAAAGGGCAGAAACTGGGCGGAGGCGCCATCAAGCTCTGCGCTCATACTTGTATCAAAGATTGAAGGCGGAACAAACCATGACGGAAGCGCTGCCGATGTAATCTGCGGATTCCAGGGGGTTGAGGAGGTACAGCTGACCTGCAGCTCGGATATTTCTCTGGAAAGGCTTGATGTTTCAAAGGGCGATGCTATAACCGTTGAGTATGACAGACAGGGTGATGTTAAGAGCGTTTCGAAAATATATGACTACAGTAATCCTACAAGACGTCTTGACAGCAGTATTAATGCTGCGCAGCGAGTTGTTACCGCATATGCTCATGATAAAATCGGAAATGTGATCCGCTGCGGATATTCAAGCGGCGCTGACTATGACGAGGCCTTCAATCTTACAAACGTGAACATAATAGTTTATGATTCATCATCAAGCAGGGTACCCGTAAGGGTGGGCACGGTAGGAGATATCAAGACCTATAAGATGAAGGGCAGGGACTGTTCAACCATTATTGTTCATACCTCCTACGGCGGTAACCCGATTTCTGTTATAGTATATAATAATTGAATAAATTTTAAGAAGGAGTGATTTTTTATGAAAAACACAAAAACAGTAAGACTGCTTGCGTTTATTGGCGTGCTTGCGGTAGCAGCCGGCGCGATGACAGCCTGCGGCACCAAGACATCGGATACGACCGAGGATGGAAAAATTCTGGTATCGGTGGGCGACTATCCGGAAAAGGAGGGCGAGGATAAGGACAACTGGGATGCGAGAATCGCCGAATTTGAAGCGGCTAATGACGATGTGAAGATCGATCCCGATACATGGGCCTTTGACCTTAAGACCTTCTATTCAAAGGCAGCCGGCGGACAGCTTC
>JBJEIW010000053.1:0-16656 GCA_051877435.1 Candidatus Ornithomonoglobus sp. | reverse complement strand
ACTTCCCTTTGAAGAGCATTATGAATAAACTTCAGATAAAAAAATATATAGATTACTTCAAACTTACAAATGAATTTGAATATGATCTCTATGAGTTGCTTTCATCTTTGATTTATGCAAGATGTGTCAATCCATGCAGCAAGAACAAAACCTTTCATGATGTATTGCCGTACTTGTATCATGAATATAATTTCTCCTATGACCAGCTTCTTGACGGTTTATCCTTTATCGGTCGTAATTACAATAAATTTGTGGAGCTGTTTACAGTACAGACTGGAAATATGTTTAATTTAGATACAGAAAAAACATACTTTGACTGCACAAATTTTTACTTTGAAATTGATAGAGAAGATGATTTCCGCAGAAAAGGTCCAAGTAAAGAGAATAAAAAAGAACCTATTATCGGTTTAGGTCTGCTACTTGATAAAAACCAGATTCCTGTCGGTATAAAAATGTATCCGGGTAACGAATCTGAAAAGCCGATAATGAGAGATGTCATTAATGAGTTAAAAAGCAGCAACAATATCACAGGACGAACAATCCATGTTGCCGATAAAGGGTTGAATTGCGCACAAAACATTGCATTTTCAAAGCGTAACGGTGATGGATATCTGTTTTCAAAATCAGTCAAGGGACTCCCTCAGATAGAAAAAGAGTGGGTATTGTTAGATACAGGCTTTACCGATGTTAAGGACAAGAACGGAAAGATCATATATAAATATAAGTCATGTATTGATACTTTTCCATACACATTTGATTTTGAAGGAAAATCTGTCACAGTGCAGATCACAGAAAAACGACTGCTTACCTATAACCCCAAATTAGCTTCAAAGAAAAGATATGAAATAAACCGATTAGTTGAAAAAGCTAAGTTATTGACAATGTCGCAGGCGAAAAAGTCACAATTCGGTGAATCTGCTAAATATGTGCATTTTTCCGGCAGAGACGGTAACAGCGCCGTAGTGGGTATCAATGAAAAAGCAATAGAAAAAGATTTGATATTTGCCGGATACAATCTTCTTGTAACATCAGAAACAAATATGAAAGATACGGAAATTTACGAAACATATCACAACTTATGGAGGATTGAAGAATCCTTTAAAATCATGAAATCAGATTTGGATGCTCGTCCTGTCTATCTCCAAAAAGAGGATACTATCAAAGGGCATTTTCTGATATGTTACATAACTGTTCTTTTAGAACGAATCTTTCAATTTAAAGTTCTGGAAAATAAATATTCATCATCTGAAATATTCTCGTTCATCAAGGACTTTAAAGTGACCAAAGCAGAAAGAACTCATATTAATACGAGTACGGCTTCAGAGCTCATTGACGAGCTGTCAAAAAAGTTCAATCTGCCACTGAATAATTACTTCCTTTCAGAAAAACAAATTGCTGCCATACTGAATTATACGTTATAAAATATCCTGAAAGGCTGTTGCGAATTGAAGCAACAGCCTTGAATATTCTGGAAAGTTTGCAGCATTTTTTAAAGTTGGATACCAAAGTCAGGTACTATAACATCGGTATTTTATTTTGTCAAGTATAAATTTATACATATCTTATAATCGCAATTATAAGTCCGAGAATTGCTCCGGCAAATACCTCCGTAGGCGTGTGTCCCAACAGCTCCTTGAGCTTCTTTCCCGTTTCGGCAATATCATCCTTGCCGATACGCTCAACAATCTTATTGAGAATCACCGCCTGCTGTCCCGCGCTTCTGCGCACACCGGACGCGTCATACATTACGACGATCGAAAACGCCGCCGCTATTGCAAATATAACGCTGTCAAACCCGGCTGTAAAGCCAGCCGCAGCCGCAAGCGACACGGTAAACGCCGAATGTGAGCTTGGCATTCCGCCCGAGCCGGTAAGCCTTGTGAAATCAAGCCGCCTTTCTATTATAAATACGATTATTACCTTCAGTATCTGCGCCGCAAGCCACGACAATAACGCGGTCTGCAATATGCTGTTCTCTGCCAGCTGTAAAAGATAGTCCATTAAACTCCGCCTTTATTAATTATTTCTGTTTACAAGATAATCGGTAAGCTCCGTGAGAAATTCAGCTTTTTCACCGAATATTTTCAAGGTGTCCTTTGCCTTTTCGGAATACTCCCTGACAAGCTGCTCCGACTTTTCAAGACCGGCTATTGTCACATATGTATTCTTTTCCATTTCCTCATCGGAGCCGATCGGCTTGCCAAGCTCCGCCTCATTTCCGACAACGTCAAGTATATCATCTCTTATCTGGAACGCTACTCCGAGATTTTTTGCGAATGCGTCAATCGCTTCAAGCTGCTCTTCATCTGCTCCCGCCATTATTCCGCCTATAACGCACGCGGAACGTATAATAGCTCCGGTTTTTAAAAGATGAATATACTGTAAGCCGGAAAGCTCAATTTTTTTGCCCTCAGCCGCAAGGTCTACCACCTGTCCGCCTATCATGCCCTCCGTTCCGCTCGACTGTGCAAGAACGGAAATCGCTTTCATTGCCCTTGACGGATCGGCATAGCTTTCCGAGGAAACGACCTCGAACGCTTTGTTGAGCAGAGCGTCGCCTGCAAGGATCGCTATATCCTCGCCGAACTTGATATGATTTGTCGGCATACCGCGGCGCAGGTCGTCGTTATCCATTGCCGGAAGGTCGTCATGTATAAGCGAATATGTGTGTATCATTTCCATAGCGCACGCGAAGGGCTTTACGTCCTCCCACGAGCCGCCGCACATCGCCGCCGCTTCAAGCATAAGAATCGGTCTTAAACGCTTGCCGCCCGCAAAAAGGCTGTAGCGCATCGCCTTATATATAACAGCCTGCGGATTTTCCTTTTCGGGCAGATATTCTTCAAGCGCTACATTAATAATATTTATTCTGTTCTTTAATCCGGCTTTTAATTCGCTCATTCTTCAACGCCTCCGAAATCCTCCTCTGTCATGCCGCCTTCCCCGTCGGCTGTAAGGATCTTTACCTTTCTTTCAGCCTCGTCCAGCTTCTTCTGACAGCTCTTAGCCAGTTTTATTCCCTTTTCAAAAAGCTTCAGCGAATCGTCAAGCGATACGTCGCCCGCCTCAAGCTGTGTTACCACCTCTTCAAGCTCCGCCATTGAAGCCTCAAATGTCTTAGTCGCCATACTGATTATTCCCCCTTATTTTACTATACAGTCCACGTCGCCGTCACGCAGCTTTAATATAAATTCATCGCCCTGCGCAAAATCCGCGGTTTTCCGAAGAACCGTTCCGTCCTCTCTGACAGGGATCGAATATCCCCTTGTAAGCGTTTTTAACGGACTTAGGGCGTCAAGCTTTCCGCTCAGTACTCCGAGCTTTCTTGCGCCGTCACTGAGCTTTAATTTATACGCGTTTTCCATTCTGTGCACACGCATATCAAGCCGTTGGCTCAGCTCATTTATCCTGTCCTGCGGGTCGTGCGGCTTTAACCTCTTTAACCGTTGTCTGTTATATTCTATACGGCTCTGCATTTCCGCATACGTTCTTGATTGGTATATACTGATAAGCGTTGCAAGCTCCATCGCAGACGGAACGCTTACCTCCGCTGCCGCTGATGGTGTCGAAGCTCTGAGGTCCGCCACAAAGTCCGCTATCGTAAAGTCCGTTTCATGACCTACTGCGGAAATTATCGGTATCTGTGAGGCGAAAACAGCTCTTGCCACACATTCCTCGTTAAATGCCCACAGATCCTCAATGCTTCCTCCGCCTCTGCCGACTATCATCGTATCAACGGATTTTGTTTTATTGAAATACTCTATTGCCTTGACCACGCTTTCCTTTGCGCCCGCGCCCTGAACAAGTGCCGGATAGATAACAATTTCCGCAAGCGGAAAACGGCGTGTCGCAACATTTATTATATCCCGTACCGCAGCTCCTGTCGGAGCCGTTACAACCCCTATTCTTTTCGGGAATCTCGGTATCGGCTTTTTAAAACGCTTGTCAAACAAGCCCTCTGCCTCAAGCTGCTTTTTCAGTCTTTCATATTCCTGATACAGCGCGCCCACACCGTCCGGCAGCATTTCTTCAATATACAGCTGATACGCGCCGCCTGCCTCGTAAACCGACACCCTGCCGCGGGCAATAACCTTCATTCCGTCCTTAGGCTCAAAGGCAAGCGTATATGCCGCGGAGCGGAACATTACCGCTTTAAGAACGCTGCTTTCGTCCTTTAAGGTCAGATATATGTGACCCGAAGAATGACGCTTATAGTTTGAAATCTCGCCCTTGACCCATAAATTATTAAGGACAGCCTTACTGTCAAGCAGTCTTTTTATATAATTGTTTACACGCGATACGGTACCTATGACCTGTTGTGCTTCATCCATTATATATTATCCCTTTCCGCTGCCGCTGCCGCAAGTATTGCGATGCCGACCGCATTATCGGTTGACAGCTCCTTTGAGGCAAAACACACCTCCGCCTTTAACCCCTCCGTAATACCTTGTCGGATTATGCTGTTAGAGGCAACGCCGCCCGCGATAAGAACCTTGTTAATTCCTGTATCACTTACGGCATTTCCTATCGTTTTTACAAGAACATCACCGATATAACAAAGAACAGTCCTTGCAGTCTCCGGCTCCGCGCTGTTTATACTCCGCATAAGCTTTGTTTCAATGCCGGATAAATTCATATACGCGCCCTTGACCGAAAACGGCAGCCTTCCGCATTTATCCGTTCTGAGCGCGAGCGCCTCAAGCTCCCTGCCGCACGGAAATTTCAACCCCATTGCAACACCGATACGGTCTATAAGCTGCCCCGCGCTTATGTCAAGGGTTCCCCCGATTATTTCGTTTTTAAAATTGTACCCGTCATATTCCGACAGGAGAATTTCGGTTGTTCCCCCCGAAAGATGCACCGATATAAACGGCTCCTTTAACAAATCATATGCGCCGCAGGAATATATTCCCGCCATAATATGCCCGTCCTGATGTGAAAACTCATACAGCCTTGCTCCTATTGCAGCGGCAGCCGCTCTTGCGTAGCCGTGCCCTACCGTAAACACCGGCATATAGGAGCCTTCAACGCTGCGCGGTCTTGTACTCACACCCACCGCGTCTATCCTGCCGTCAAGCTTTTGCAGCCTTTCCTCAAGCATTGGCGGAAGCTCACGGTTATGAATAAATACACCGTCGCTCTGGCGTATGCCGCGGCTCCCCTCTTTTACATCAAGTATCTTGCGGCTCATTTCGTAATCCGCGCCGTTATATACCGCGCAGGAGGTCGTGTAATTGCTTGTGTCTATACCGAGAGTAAGCATATTACTGTTCAAGCTCGCGCAGAACTCCGCCGAGAACACCGTTTATAAAGCTTGGCTCTTTTTCGTCGCAATACTTCTTTGCCAGATTTATCGCTTCGTTTATCGCAACCTTTGACGGAACATCATCGCAGTACTTCATCTCGTAAATGGCAATTTTGAGTATCGTTCTTGACGCCTTTGAAAGTCTTTTAAAGCTCCATCCGTCCTTAAGATGAGCGTTTATAATATCTATTATCTCGCTTTCATGCTCAAGAATACCGTTTGTTACTTCAGTTATATATCCTATATTCTGCTCACACTCCGGCAGCTCCTCCAGCATATACTCACGCACTTCATCCATATTTTCTCTATGGTTTGCGAACTGAAAAACCTGTGTAAACAGCGCTTCTCTCGCTTCGCTTCTTGTCTGTTTTTTCATATAACTCCTTTCACAAAGCCGTTTGAAGAAAATGCTCTAAGTAAACCGTGCGTCCGCGTGAACGCCGTGTATGCTTATACTCAAGAGAGCGCGGGCGTGCGGGATACAACGAGCATTTTCTTCAAACCTTCCTTTCAACGGATTTTATTTATATATTCTATCATATATGGAACTAAAAATCAAGGTCAAATGCAAACTTTTCCTTACAGCAAAACACGGGCTCCAAAAAAGGAGTCCGTGCTTTCACTAATTCAAATTTGTTCAATTACTGAATATTGAGCTCGATTTCCGCACCGTTTGTATCATAAAGTGTATATGATGCCGAAGTGTCAATAACATTCTGTACACTTTCCATATCTGCCATAGCGTTTGCAACTATGTTTGCCATAATCATTGCTCCGAGATATGTTGAATGGAGACTATCTGAGATGTTCATGTTCGCAGCCCAGAAGGTCTTTGCTGCTTCCTCTCCCAACGGCGTGATGTATTTGTCTGTAGCATACTGCCAGCTGAGACCCGAAAGGTCGATATACTCGCAGCCAAGCGCTTCACATTTAGCGATTACCGAGCCTGTGCCCTGTACGCTCTGCTTCCAGCCTGTACCGTGGGTCGAAATATTCGGTGTTACGAATACTATCTTTATACCCTTTTCTGTTGCCTCGTTATACGCAAGCTCCATATAGTTCTGCATATTCTCGTAACGAGCGCTTTCAGAGGTTATTGATGTCGGATAGTTTCTGTCGTTATAGCCGCATTCAAAGAGGAGTACGTCACCCGGCTCTGCGTTTGCAAGAACAGTCTTGAATACCGAATCATAAAGACCCTGCGCATAGTTGCCGCTCTCGGCAAGGTTTGTAACATTGACATTTTCTGTATCAATGAACTTATCAATTACCTGACCCCAGCCTGTCTGAGCAGTACCCGGTGACGCATTGCCGTCACCGCCTATGCTTGACGGATTACCGTAGTAGGTTGATACAAGTGAGTCACCCAATACATAAACATGCTGTTTTCTTGTTACGATTGACGGAACCTTCTTAACCGTAAGCTTTGAAATATAGCTCGGTTTCGATGCGCTCTGGTATCCGCCTGTGGTAAGAACCGCGCTTCCACCCGATACCTTGCAGTCAACAGCTGTAAACTCCGTGAGACCTGCTCTGCCGCTTCCGTTCATATCAAGATTCTGCATAATGATGTTGCCCGCAAGCATTACATCGGCACGCTCATTGTTATTCTTGAGAACCGTAATATCATAATTACCGTCAGCAAGCGGAATCTCGTAGTAATCAACCGGAGTTGAGAACTCGTATGAATAAACCGGTGAAACCTCTACTGCTGTTGCGCCCGATGTGTCTACCGTTATCTTACCGCCTGAAGCTGTTGTTGTGTAGTTATTAACCTGCACACCGTTGTTTGCTGTTGTTACATTGTATACCGTATCTGCAGTGTAATTTGCGATTTCTGTTACATCAACCTCAACGCTTGAAGCTGATACATTGTTATCAATATAATAGAACTGAGCAACCAGAACATCCTTTGTAAGTGTCATTGTCTTGCCCGGATTACCTACTGTTACAGCTACTGTTACATTGCCTGAAGCCGTTGTTGTAAGCACACCGGTTTCAGCGTCTATTGATGCAATATCGCCGCCTGAAGTTAATGCAAACGATACAGGCATATTAGGTATTGTGTCACCGTGCTCGTCAATTACATTTACAGCGCTGAATGTGCCGCTGTCGCCTGTTGATACTGCCGCAGGACCATCAATGTCAAAAGCTTTAACTGCAGCATAGTCGTTAATTGTAACAGTCTTTGTCGCGAACTTGTCAGCGTTTATATTGCTCGCATACTTAACGATTACCGCTGTTGCAGTTGTGCCGTCCGGAACACTGAGCACACCGTTCTGATCAATTGTTATATCTCCTGCCGGCGGTACCGGAGGTTTCTCTGTCGGAGTATCCGTTGGTTTATCTGTCGGTTTATCTGTCGGAGCATCCGGTACTGTAACCTCTGCTGCTGTTGCTGCATTTGCCATCGGCTTCATGCCCGCCGCTCCGTCAACAGCATTCCAGAGCATAACCTTTGTTCCTGCCGGAGCTGCAATGTCATAGCTTTCGCCTGCGGTAACCTCTATGGTTACGCCGATCTCAACATTTGTAAGCTTGCCGTTTGTATCATATACAGCCTTAACAACAGTTGCTGTGCCTGTCTCGGCTGCCGTGAGAACAGCCTTCGCTGCTGTTGTGTCCTCAGCAGCGCTTATGGCATCGCCGCTGACCGGTTCAACCGACCATGTGAAGGTCTCTCCCTCGTCAAGCGCAAATATGGAGCCTGTATACTTCTTTGTCGCAACTCCGCCGTATACCTTTGAAATATAGCTGTCGCCGCTGATTTCAACAGGAACGATATCAGAATCTGTGATCTTTATGTTATAGAAGCCCTGAAGTCTCGCCGACGGCGCGCCCTTGCCCTCTACAAGACTTACAGAAGCGATATCGCCTACATTCTCGCCTACCGTAAAGGTATAGGTTTCTCCGCCGTTTACCTGAATTGTAGCCTTTGTTACACCGGCAACATCTGTTGCAAATACTATAGTTTCGCTGTTGACATTATTCTCGCTGAGAAGTGCCCAATCATGTTCGCATGTATTTACAGCGCCTGATGCGAATACCGGTGAGAGATACATTCTATTGTTCTGGAAAGCAAAGGTCATAAGAACAGTACCCTCAGAATTCTTTATAAGCATTGTTCTTTCCTGAGCTGTAACATCCTTACCCGCGCCGGAAGTATCATAGCTGCAGGTATTAAACGTCATCATCTTTGAAGTGCCGCCCGCAAGCTCAACCGCTTCGGGGAATTCCATTGTGTATGTAGCTGTTGATGTCGCAGATGATGCAGGCCATACTATTGTGCTTACACCGTTTATTTCTTCCATTCTCGGATTGCCGCAGCTTGCTGTAACCGTACCCGGCTCATAGAAGTCATATCCGTATACTGTTACATCATATGTTTCCGATACGCCGCCAAGCGTTACCGTAAGAGTTGCCTTTATCTCATTTGTTACGCCTGTCTGAGGAGTAACATTGAGACCGTCAATTGCAATGCTGCTGTTGTCGCAGGTAATTACCGGAGTTTCGGAGGTTTCCATTTCCACTCCGTACTGGTCTTTTACATTTGTAACCGAGTATACAGCGGTTGCTCCGTCCTTTATAACAGCGGGACCTACTACATCAAAGACTGTTACCGCGGCTACATTATATACATGAAGCTTTACCGTAGTATATACTTCGGGATTTGATGTACATGCCGCGCGTATTATAAGCTCATCACCGTTGTTATCAACGATCGGCATATCCGATGTTACCGTAACGATACCGTCCTGATCAATTGAAACTCCGGTAAGTCCGGTTGCAATATTATCGATTGACCATGTTACTGTTTCATCGGGCATAGCCTGATCTATTGTATCATAAACCACTGCAGTATACGGGATTTTTGTCTTTGCTTCACCCGATGCCGGCTTGTAGATACCGTCGTCACCGCCTGAAATAACCACCTTTGTCGCTGCTGTTACACCGACATATTCCATTGTTACGGGAACCGTTATGTCTGCATCCGCTACAGTGAATTCAGCAGAATTATTTCTGTGCTGCGCAGCCACTATTTCGGCTGTAAATGTGCCTGAAGGAATATCCATTACCGCCTTGCCGTCCGCGTCTGTTACAGCCGTAAAGCCGCCTACATTGACAACCGCGTCCGCAATCGGTGAATTCCCCTCTGAGCTTATAACATTAAATGTTACAGTCTTTACATCGCCCTTTGTAATAATTACATCATCAATTGCCATAGGCGCAAGTGAGCTGATATTCTGGGCAGCCAAAACAGCAAGACCGGACGCATTTACGGCTGTTTCCGGTATTGTAACAACTGTCGTACCTGTGGTGATTGTGCCTGACACTGTTTTGTTAATGAAATCCATATTCAGATCAATTGTGAACCAGTCATTGGTTACCGCAAGCTGTTCGCTCGATGTCGTAACATCTCCGCCTACCGCATATCTTATCTGTGTAGGTATTCCGCTTCTGTTTGACGCGCCTGATATTGTGAAGATTATGTTACCTTCTTTATCCTCTATACGGAATTCGGACTGTCTGCCGCCGCTGGTATTCGCAAGCTCAACAGTTGTCTTCCACTTAAAGCTCATGTGTGCAGCCGGAAGGCCGGACACCGCTTCGTCAAATGCTTTTGTATCTGTTTTCGCCGAGTTATTGGCAGTACAGAGATTGAGCATGCCGTTCTCTGCAGTAACGCCCGAACCCGTTGTAAAGCCCCATACGTCTGATGAACCAAAGCTCTCGACCAGGATAGCTCCGACAAGCTTTTTATATACAAGCGTCATTCCGGCCGAGCCGTCTTCGGCTGCAGTACAGGTTGTTGTTGAAAGCTCCGGCTGATATACATAGTAATCATCACCAATATAGAAATTGTCTGTATCAGATGTTTCTGCCGTATATTCAACATCCGCAAAGCCGTCCTTTACAACTGCTTCTTTAATGACATTTCCTTCGGTATCAACATAATTCACCGAATATGTTGTCGGCTTACTGTCAGTCACAGTAAGATCAAGCTTTATATCCGTAAGTGACTGCTGACGTCCTGTTGATGTATAGAAAGCAAACGAAAGTATGCCGTCCTCAGATGCCAGAACATAATCCGATACATCTCCCGACAGAGCGGTACCTGATGAGTCTGCATATCCAAGCGCTGCGATTTTTACCGGATTCATTTCCTGCGCAGTATTCCATGTGATTGTTGAAGCGTCCCAGCCGGAATCCGTGTACGCGACATTAACCTCTGAATTTTTACCCGCTGTAGTACAGGTCGCCGTAAGCTTTATCTGCGCGTCTATGATGCTGCCGACATATTCCGATACGTCAAACTGAACCAATGCGACATCCATACCGTCCCCGCCGGTACTCGCCCAACCCGTACCGTTCGGCTTCGCATAGTTTGCATAAACAACACCCGCGTCGCTGAAATTAGTGTCTGCTGACGCTGAATTGATATACGTAGCGGCTGAAGCCTCAATTGTCTCAACCGTTTCCGCCGCGCTCGCCGGAATGACAATTGCCGAGAACGCCGACGCCGCCATTGCTACCGAAGTAAACAAAGACAGCAATCTCTTAGTTTTGTTCATAAGAAATCTTCCTCTCTCTATAAATTTTCATTCGGGGTGGTCCGCATTACCCCATGATTGCTATAATTATATAATATTTTGATAATTATTACAATAAAATAATCCGATATTTTTGTCTGCTTTTTGCACAAAAAACACATCAAGAATTTGTGTAAAATTATTTCAGTAAAGCTATATATTGTATATGACAAAAGCCGGAGCTTTTTGTTGAGGATAATTTTGTACTTTGGTACTATAAGGATAATTCAACCGTTATTTCTTAATTTTCAAGAATTTTCTAAAACCTTATTTCATATTTATATACAAATACACGTTACGGAGGTTCTGCCATGAATATTAAGGGAATTATAAGGGGCTTGTTCTTTGCTTTGGTTATTACTGCCGTATTTCTCGTTGCGGGAGCGGCTCTTACATATTTTAATCTTATTGACGAACGCACCGCAAGTATAATCGCGTTTGCCGGAGCCGCAGCCGGGGTATTCATAGGCGCTCTGGGCGCGGCAAAGACCGCTGAAAATAAAATACTGCTTAACGCTCTGTTTGTAAGCCTTCTCTTCTGTCTTTTGATCTTCTTCGGAGCGCTTGGCATAAACGGCGGCTTTGCCCTCCACTCCCGCACCCTTACCCTGCTCGGCGCCGTTTTAGCAGCGGGCTTCTTAGGAGCGGTGTTCGGTAAATAACCGTATTTTTAAAGCGCACCCTTTTGCGGATGCGCTTTTTGATCATTATTCCTCGTCAAACAATGCCTTGGCAAAGCTTTCCGCGTCAAATACCTGGAGATCGTCAACGCCCTCGCCGACGCCTATGAACTTGACCGGTATTCTCTGCTCCTTTGCAATTGAGATTACTATGCCGCCCTTTGCGGTGCCGTCAAGCTTTGTGAGAACTATGCCCGTAATATCGGAAACCTCACCAAACAGCTTCGCCTGACTTACCGCGTTCTGTCCGGTTGTCGCGTCAAGGACAAGAAGGTTTTCCCGCGACGCGCCCGGAAGCTCCCGCGAGATCACGCGGTTTATCTTTTCAAGCTCCGCCATAAGATTTTTCTTGTTGTGCAGTCTGCCGGCAGTATCGCAGATAAGAACGTCCGCGCCCCTTGCCTTTGCCGCGCTGCACGCGTCAAATACTACTGCCGCCGGATCGGAGCCCTCCTGATGCTTTATTATCTCAACTCCCGCACGGTCAGCCCATATGTCAAGCTGGTCTATTGCCGCGGCGCGGAAGGTGTCGGCGGCGGCAAGAAGAACGCGCCTGCCCTGTGACTTATAATAGGTCGCCATCTTTCCGATGCTTGTTGTCTTTCCAACGCCGTTTACACCTATTACAAGAACAACCGACGGCGAGGTTTCAAGCTTCATTTCCGAATCGTTTTCGCAGAGAGCGTCCGCGATAACCGACTGAAGCTCCCTCTTTACCTCGTTTCCGTCCGTTATATGCTTTTTCTTTACACGGTCGCGCAGCTCGTCTATAAGCTCCACCGAGGTTTCCATTCCGAGGTCAGCCATTATAAGCGCCTCTTCAAGATTTTCAAACAGCTCCTCGTCAACCCTTACAAATACGCTGAACACGTTGTTTACGCGTTCGGAAATCGCGTCGCTGGTCTTTTTAAGACCGGCCTTTAATTTATCAAAAAGTCCCATAATCATTACCTCATTCTATAAGATCATCAGATACATCATCGATCTGCAGCGAAAGCAGCTTTGAAACTCCCGACTCCTGCATTGTTACACCGTACAGAACCGAAGCCGCCTCCATTGTGCCGCGTCTGTGGGTGATTACTATAAACTGCGTCTGATCTATGTAATTTTTAAGATATGTCGCAAAGCGCGATACATTTACATCATCAAGCGCCGCGTCAATCTCGTCAAGAATACAGAACGGCGTCGGCTTTACCTTTAATATCGCAAACAGCAGCGCGATCGCGATAAACGACTTCTCGCCGCCCGAATACAGGCTGATGTTCTGCATGCCCTTGCCGGGGAGCTGTACCTCGATTTCGATACCGCTTGTGAGAAGATTATCAGGATCGGACAGATAGAGCTTTCCCCGTCCGCCGCCGAACAGCTCAGTGAACACCTCACTGAACGCCTTGCTTATCTCGTTGAACTGGTCGCCGAAGTGCTCCTTCATAAGCTCCTCCATGGAGTCGATTATCTTTGTCAGATTGTCCTTTGACTTTTCAAGGTCAGCCTTCTGTGTCGTCATGAACTCATAACGCTCCTTGACGCTCTTGTATTCCTCTATCGCGTCCATGTTTACGCTGCCCAGAGCCTTTATCTTACGCCTGAGCGCCGCAAGCTCCTCCGCCGCGTCCTTGATATTCTCAACCTCGGTTCTCAGCTCCAGCGCGTCATTATAGCCCAGCTCATAATCGTCCCACAGGCGGTTTAACGTGTTATCGCGCTCCGTCTGAAGCTTCACACGCCTGTTATCCACTCTTGTAAGCTCTCTTTCAAGCTCCACTATCCTGTCAAGAATATCCCTGCTGTCACCCTGGAAGCGCTCTATCCTGTCGGATATATCGGACTTGCGCTCGTCTATGGTTCTGAGCTTTTCCCTGATTTCCTCTGAAAGCTTTTTCGCGTCCTCAAGGTGCCGTTTCTGCTCCTCTATGCGTGACGCTGTGTCCTCGTTCGCCCTTCTGTGCTCCTCAATAGCCGTCCTTCGCGATGAAATTTCATCCTTTGAACGGTTTATTTCCGCATATGCCGAATTGATCGTTTCACGTCTTACCGCTATGTCCTTATTAAGCTCTGCAAGCTGCTCTGTGATTTCCGCGGTTTCCTCCGCCGCGCTGTTCTTCCTGTCAAGAAGCTCATTTCGCTTATCCATAAGCTCGGTTATATCGCTCTCAATATGGCTGTTGCGCGTTTTCATTGAGGATACATGGGCAATAAGCTTTGCAACCTCGTCCGCGGTATCCTTCAGCTGCGCTTCAATGGTTTCCAGCTCCGCGTCATATGACGCGCTGTCGCTGCCCTCAAGGGATTCATTGAGCATTTTCAGCGTATTTTCAAGCTTTAATATTTCGTCCTCGTATTCACGCACCAGAGGAACAAAGGACTCAAGCTGTCCGTCTATTAAGGACCTATCGTTATTTAGGCTGTCCCGCGCCTCCTGAAGCTTCTTTACCTCACGCAGCATTGCGGAAATCTCAGCTGTCAGCGTCTTTATTTCCGTCGCTCTTGACAAAAAGCCGCTCTGCTTATTCACCGAACCGCCGGACATTGAGCCGCCTGCGTTCAATACATCGCCCTCGAGTGTTACGGTTTTGAAGCGGTAGCCGAATTTACGGCTCATGGCGATCGCGTTATCGATATTATCCACAACAACAACTCTGCCTAAAAGCGACGCGAAAATACCGTCATACTTTTTCTCATAATGTATAAGCTCCGACGCTATTCCTATAAAGCCCGGCGCGCGGCTTACCTCTTTTGCATTGTCAAGCGTTCTGCCCTTGACCGAGGTTACCGGCAGGAAGGTCGCTCTGCCGCCGCCTGTCCTTCTCAGATACGCGATAGCCTGCTTTGCGTCCTCCTCGCTCTCAACTATTATGTTCTGCAATGCGCCGCCCAATGCGGTTTCGATCGCTGTTACATAACGCTTGTCAACATCGACAAGTCCCGAAATTGTGCCGTAGATCGCAAGTCTTTTAAGCTCCTGCGCGGTAAGTACGGATTTTACGCTTCTGGAATATCCCGCATAGTCGTTTTCAAGCCCTTCAAGCATCTTTTTCTTTGAGGACTTTGTGTTATAGTCAACCTGCATTGACGCAAGCCTTGCATTTATTTCTTTCAGGCGGCTTTCCGTCTTTTCCTTTGAGTGTGAAAGCTCGTTTACTGTCCCCAATAAATCGGCAAGCTTATTTTTCCTGTCCCTTAAATCCTTTTCGGCATCGGCAATCTGCTTCTTTGTGTTTTCAATTCCCTCTTTATAGCTTGATATTTCGGCATACACCGCTTCGCGCCTTTCAAGAAAGCTGCCGCGCAGCTTTTCAACGCCGTTTGCGCGCTCCTGCTCTGATGAAATATCGTTCTGGCGGGCAAAATAATCGTTTCTCAGCGCGGAAAGCTTTTCGTCAATCGAGTTTATGCTTACGTCGTATTCCTCCGCAGCCGACCTTGAGCCGGAAAGCGTGGACGTTATTTTTTCAATTTCTTTCTGCTTTGCCTCAATTTCACCTTCGGTCCGCTTTATAAGAGCGCCGCGCTGTTCGTTATTCTCGTTGATGCTCTTTATTTCTCTTTCAAGACGCTCAACATTATTACGGTTATTCTTTATGTTGTTTTCAAAAATACTTATCTCGTTTTTAGTCTGCGAGATTCTTGCCTCATTTTCAACATAGCCCGCGTTTACCTCGGTCTTTTCCGCATCGGATCTGCGGCTTTCCTCATGCAGAGTGGTTATAAGCCTTTCATTGTCGCTCTGCTTTGACTTTACTCCGTCAAGCTCCTCCTCAACGGACTTGTAAAGCTTTTCAGCCTCCGCGCTGTCAGCCTTGTTCTTCGCAAGACCTATAAGGCTTAGATTGATATCAAGCTGCTTCATATCGCCATAAAGTCCGAGATACTTTCTCGCCTTTTCCGACTGTCTTTCAAGAGGTCCCAGCTGTCCTTCAAGCTCCGATGAAATATCGCTTATTCTCACAAGGTTCTCGTCAACCTTTGCAAGCTTTCGTATTGCCTCTTCTTTTTTGTACTTGTACTTTGAAACTCCGGCTGCCTCCTCAAACAGGCTTCGTCTTTCCTCCGCCTTTGTCGAGAGAATCTGCGCCACGTTTCCCTGACCTATCATTGAATAGCCGTCACGTCCAAGACCCGTATCCATAAACAGCTCGTGCACGTCCTTTAAACGGCAGTTTGCCTTGTTTATCTGATAAACGCTCTCTCCGCTTCTGAAAAGCCTTCTTGTAACTCTTACCTCGTCATAATCCACATTGAAATCATGATTTGTGTTGTCAAGCACAAGGCTTACCTCAGCATAGTTTAAGCCCTTGCGCGTAGCCGTTCCGGTGAAGATTACGTCCTGCATATTTGAGCCGCGCAGTGATTTTGCGCTTGTTTCGCCTATAACCCAGCGGATAGCGTCGGATATATTGCTCTTTCCGCTTCCGTTCGGACCTACAACGCCGGTTGTTCCCTCGTGGAAATCGAGCACCGTTTTATCCGCAAAGGATTTAAAGCCCTGAAGCTCCAGTCTTTTTAACAGCAAACGCATCTCACCTCTCTTTTCGCTAAATTATTATCGCCTTTTATTTTCACGTTAATGTCAAATTCCTTTTTGATTTTTATTATGTTTGAGCGTTTGTTTCCGCTCATCTTTGATCTTTCGCGCGGATTTACATAGATAATGCAGTCGCCGTTTATCCGGCACAGCTGCTCCGCCGCGATGTCATAGTATATTGAGCTTTCCACAAGCTCCCTGAACGCGCTGTGAAACGGTCCCGCAACCACGGACGCGCCCTCGTTTATTTCCTCTGTCGGCTGCAGGCCCACGCGGATAACGTTTATATTCTCCGCCTCAAACATCAGAAGCAGCCTTTTGGAAAGCTCCACTGCCTCCTCAAGCGTCTGCGGTGTGTATCTGCCCTCACGGTACAGCTTTTCAAGATATGTGTCCTTTATCGTAAGCGTCGGATATATGCGCACACAGTCGGGTCGGAGCGCTATAAGCTGCCTTGCAGTTTCGATTGAATGCTGCGGAGTATCTCCCGGAAGTCCGGTCATCATCTGCAAGCCTAAATCAAAATCATATTCCCGTATCAGCTTTACCGCGTCC
>JBJEIW010000052.1:0-3694 GCA_051877435.1 Candidatus Ornithomonoglobus sp. | reverse complement strand
TAGTTCCGTTGAATATGCGTAAAATGCGCTTGCAATAAAATTATCGGGAGTTATTCCTCTGTAGCTGCCTGACGGCGCGTCAAGCGCGAGCCAGTCGCCGTAATGCTTGCGCCACATTTTATCCGAATCATCGGCGCAGGTCCACAGGTATTTGTCAAGGCTGTCGTTAGTCATAAAGTCTACCCAGCGTTTCATTGCGTCAAAGTTGACCTCAAGGTCATTTTTGTCGCCGAACATCAGATACATCTGCCACGGAATGACTGTCATTGCATCGCCCCATGCCGTACTTGACCTTGAAAGCAACCAGAAATTCGGCACAGTATCAGGCACAGAGCCGTTTTCACGCTGTTCCGCGCGCAAATCTCCCAGCCATTTACCAAAGAATTTTTTAGCATTGTAATTATAGCATGCTGTTTTTGCGAATACCTGCGCATCGCCGAGCCAACCCATACGCTCGTCCCTCTGGGGGCAGTCGGTGGGAATGTCAATGAAATTATCTCTCTGCGACCACAAAGTATTTTCAAACAGCTTATTTACCTTTGTGTTTCCCGTTTCGATATAGCCTGTGCGCTTCATATCGGAATATATTGCAATAGCAGTAAAGCCATCGGGATTTACTTCACCCGGATACTCGTCAAGCCTTATATATCTGAACCCGTAAAAGGTGAAAAACGGCTTATATATCTGATGTCCGTCACGGCAGATATATTCAAGTTTTGCCTTTGCGCTTCTGTAATTTTCGGTATAAAAATTATCCTCACTGTCAAGAACCTCCGCGTGGGAGATTGCTATTTTATCACCCTTGTTTGCGGTCACCTCAAAGGAAACATAGCCTGCGATATTCTGTCCAAAATCTATCACGCGCTCGCCTTTGGGCGTCGTAAACATCTTTACAGGCTTTATTCTCTCGTGTTCGGACACATTTTCGCCCTCCTGCGGAATAAGGGTTGATTTTGAAATACTGTCATTTTCAACCGCATTTCCTATATCCTTTATTTCAGCCGACGCGTCATAGGTTTCTCCGTCATAAATGTCCGAAAACAATATGCGGCTCGTGCTGACGCGCCATGAACTATCTGTAATAATTCTTTGCTCACTCTCGTCATTATATGTTATGACAAGCTCCGCAATGACCGCGCCGTCAGTTTCATTTATCTGCTTATCGTTCGCGCTTATTCTGCCTCTGTACCAGCCCTTGCCAAGACATATGCTTAGAACATTTTCGCTTTTCAGCATATCTGTAACGTCATAGGTCTGATACTGGAGCCTTGTCTTGTAGCTGGTTAATCCCGGAGCAAGTATAAATTCGCCTATGCGTTCATTATTTATTCTCGCCTCATAAACGCCGATTGCGCTTATACTTAATACAGCAGTTTTTACAATTTTTTTAAGGCTTACATTTTTTGAAAATATCGGACATACTTCGCCAATGTCCGCAGGCGAGCTTATCCACTTTGCATCTGTTATCATAAGCTGCATTCTCCTTTTTATATAAATTTTGCTTTATCTGCATTAAAGGAACGACTCAAAATATATTAATTTTGAGCCGTTCCGAAAGAGAGAGACTTTATTATCTAAAAAAATCTGACATATCGCTGCTAATTGCTGCAATTATAGGAATCTGATTAGCGTCCCAAAACATAAGTTTATAGCTTTCACCGTTTTCAAGCTGTGGCTCTGACAGTGAGATAATTATATTTCCATCTGCATTGACGTCACACTTTACCGCAGTGACCTTTTTCAAAGATTTATCTTCTTTATAGATAGCCGAATAAAGCTGCATTGACGATAACTGTTTGCCATTTTTAGGTGAAACCACAAATTTTATACCTGTTTCATCACTGGTTTTTTCTATTGTAAATTCATCAGAGAATTTACCTAATACATCTACATATTCATGTATCGTATTTTTTATCCACTTTGCATAGTATGTTTTATTACCTGTCGCCGTATCAGAAATTACCTCTACTGCATCACCTGTGCAAGACTCATTATCATACCATCCGCCAAAGGTATAACTGTCCTTTTGTGGTATTGGCAAAGTCAGTCCCACACCATAGGTGTAGCTTGTGTAAGCGTCCTCATTTTCAATCGTTCCGTCATTTTTGTAATACGTTACAGTATATTCTGTCGGTGTTGGTTCTTCCTTTTTATTAAGCGGTCTCAAAGCAAATGCGCCGCCGTTATCCTCTGCGTATGCCCCGATTGATGCTGTGCTGTCTGTTGTAAGCACTATGAGTCTGTTATCAACTATTTCAGCATCCCCGTTCAAACCATTTTCATCAAGAATAAACCAAGAAACAGCTTTGCTATCCGAATTCTCAGGCATTACCTCTGCTCTGAGATTATTTTTATCTGTTATTCCGTCATCTGTAATACTGATTTTTTCAATCTTCTGCAATTCTCCGGCGTTTTTATAAACCTCGCACTCCGCAAGCTGAAAACGTATTCCTCCGTTCTTTACCTGATTAGGAGAAAGCTTTGTTGCCGTAACCTTTACATATCTTGCTGATACTGCGTCAAAATCAATAATATATGGTTCTGATTTGTCGGATGCACCCACTACTGAATAAACCTGTGTATATTCTCCTCCGTCAGCTTTTACTTCAATCTTGAAATCCTGAGGAAATTGATAATATCCCGCCGCCAGTGCGGACGCATCCGTTCGCGGATATAAAACCACACGGCTTATTTCGGTATCCGCGCCCAAGTCGATTTCAAAGTACGGCGGATCTGACACCGCATCAATGCTTCCAAATGCGTTCGATGTATAGCCGCTTCCTATTGTCACGCCGTCCGTCAGCTTGCTTTTGCCCCAATCGCTGTTTTCAAGGCTGTTATTTGACGTTACGTTTTTTCCTGTCGAAGCAACCTCTTTTTTGATGGCTGCTTCAAATTCTACGCCCGTTTCAAAATCATCATTCAGCGTCAGAATTGCTGCACTGCCTATAAGTTTATCATTAGTCCACGATTTAAACAGCTTTTTATCGGGAGCTTTTGCAAACATTACAATCTGATCTCCCTTTGTAAAGTCTCCGCAGTACGGCAGAGAGTATTCTTTTCCATTAATATAAACTCCACCATCATCTCCGGTTACGGAAAGTGTAACTGTATCGCTGTCACCGTTGCCGCCGATATAGGCGAAATGAGTGGAAAGATTAGGATTTTCAGGCAGTTCGCTTTTTATTGGATTATTAGACGAAACAATGTCACCGCTCCAGTATGCAAAAGCATAATTTTCATCATCACTTACAATCGTGATATTTTCAAGGTATTCAACCGCGATTTCCTCATTTGTTACCGGCAAAGGATAGTCATCGCCGCCTATTACGGCGTGAGCGGATATTTTTTCAGGATTGTCGATATTTATCGTTGTTTTTTCACCTGTTAAAACTCTATTAAACACCGCTTTTGACGTAACATTACCGTTCATTAATACGGTTACACTTGCCGCGCCGAGATTGTCGCCGTTCCATGATACGAATTTATATCCGTTCGGTACGATTACCTCTAATTCTATTTCTGTTCCCTTTTCATATTCAATATTGCATGGCAGAGAATAAGTTTCCCCATTTATTTTAACTGATGCGCCGCTTACATCTGATGTCAGATTTAACACTACTTTTTCGTCTTCGGTCGGCGGTGCTGTATAGCTGTAATTTGCCTGAATTGTTTTCGCACCGTCCATTATGAC
>JBJEIW010000051.1:0-16794 GCA_051877435.1 Candidatus Ornithomonoglobus sp. | reverse complement strand
TGCCGAGAATTTCCGCAGTATCGGCTAAAATCTCAGATACCCGTGCCGCGTATGCAGTTGCCGATAAAATAAACGGTGTTGATTCATCGTATGTAAGGTGGTCGCCACGCCGCTGCTGTACCTGAATGTAGGGAATGGTCGACAAATCCGACTGCTTCGGCACCTCTGCGCCGTTCACCGTGCGTATACCGTAATTCTGACGATCGTCACGGCTTTGATAGTCGACCCATTTTTTCATCATATCGTAGTTATCCTCAAGGACGCTTATATCACCGTAGGCGCGGTACATCTCCCAAGGAATAATAACCGCCGCGTCGCCCCAGCCCGCGCAGCCGTCCGAGCGGTTGTCGCCTCCCAACGGCGCGGTATCGGGAACGGCGCCGTTTTTATTATAAAGAAGCTGTCCGTCGCGCAAGTCCAAAAGCCACTTGTTCATAAATGACTTCACGTCCATATTGTATGCGGCGGTTTTTGCGAATACCTGACCGTCGCCCGTCCAGCCCATGCGCTCGTTTCTCTGCGGACAGTCGGTATAGACAAGAAGCGAATTGCCGCGCTGTCCCCACATTATATTACTGTAAAGCTGATTGATGTCATTATTTGAACATTCAAAGCTGCCTGTTTCATCTATCGTGTTTGTAATTACAAGCCCCTCTATGCTGATTATTAAATCATCAACACTGTCGAGTGTACATCCGTTGCCGGTAATCTCAACATATCGGAAGCCATGAGATGTAAACGATGGAATGAACGTCTCGCCGTCTGCCTCTCCTTTCAGTGTGTATGTATCCGTATTAGCTGCTGTACGCAGATTAGCGACATACAGCGTTCCGTCCGCGCGGCACATTTCTCCGTAGCGGAGCTTTATCGACTGTCCTTCCTCGCCTTTGACTCTCAGACGCACAGTTCCGACCATATTTTGCCCAAAATCGTATACAAAATGTCCCGATGGATATTCCTTTAACGATACAGGCGTAAGTGTACGCTCAACCTTAGCCGTCGGCGAGGACTGCGCTGATAATTCAAATTTTTCTCCTGACAACGAGCCGTTCGTCGGTTTTACTGACGAGGGCCATGCCTGAACACCGCAAGCTGTCCATCGCGTATCCTCTGTATCATTCCAGTCGAATTCAAGACGCGCGTCATAGCTTTCACCCTGCTGATAGTCTGCGCACACTACCGCGCCCTTGTCGGTAAACTGCCATGTATCGTCAGTCACGATAACGTCCTGTGTTCCGTCAGCATAGTTAATTACAAGCTTACCGATAAACGCATTTTTTGAACCGTAAACCATAGGTTTTGTCGTATAACCTACCCAGCCTGTGTAATAACCCTTCGCAATTGTCGCGCCGACAGTGTTTTGTCCCGATTGTATCATATCGGTCACGTCATACGTCTGATATTGTATTCTTTTTCGGTAATCGGTAAATCCCGGATTGTAAAAATCATCATTTACTTTTTGCCCGTTTATGTACGCATTGTAAAAGCCCTGCGCGGACGCATAAAGACGCGCCGACTGTACTGTTTTACTCTCGTCTGCCGTGAACGCTTTCCTCACGTTCACCGAGGGGCAGGGATTTACAAGATTAAATTCATTTTCGACAACAAGCTGACCGTCCGTAACCGTTCCAAGCGCGGAAAGCGCGCCGCCATTGTCCGAAAAATCGTCCGATTGATACACATCGCCGCTTTCGATTGTTATATTGTCGTATACTGCCCGGCTGTTTTCCTGCTTTAGTCCGATATTCATTAAATATTGTCTGCGCGGCTGATTGGAAGGATTTGCGGGAATAAAGCCCGAAACGGCATCGGCAACCGCGATGCCGTTAATATATATTGACGCGCTTCTGTTTGAGTTTGCCTGAATTTTTATGCTGTTTTGTTCGTGTTCTTTTCCCTCTGCGACTGCGTCAGTTGAAATTGCGTAGCCGTCAGCGTTTCCGCGAGCCGTTACGGTAGGCTTTCCGTCAGTCCACGCGTTATCGTTATACTCATACGCCTTCACAAGACGGTTATCCATATCAATCTCGACAAGCACATAATTGTCCTTATCGCGAGCGTTTATTACAATTCCGGCTTTGCTGCCGCACTCTACCGTGAAGTCCGCTGAAATCGCGTAAACTGAAAGATAGTCCGTATTGGTTGAAGCGTTCGGATTGCCTATCCACTTCGCCTCGTTGTTCTCCGCGTCTTTCCAAACACTCGCGTCCGTTCCCATAAGACCGGTTTCAAAATACGCGGTATCGCTTATCACCTTTTTATCACTGTCATTTATAACTTCAACACACCAATAATAGCGCGTCATAGCTTCAAGCGCATTCCCATTATAGGCGATATTTATCGAATTGCCGGAGGCAACTGTGCCGCTGTTCCATACCTCGCTGCTCATATCAGCGTTCTTTGCTACCCTAATTTTGTAGCTTTTCTGTGTCCCCCTGCGCTCTGTCGAACGTAATTTCCAGCTGAAGGACGGCGTGCTGTTATCAATCCCTATCGGATTTTCCATATAGTCCGTTGTCATAGAATAAATTTTCATACTTGTGTCCACCTCTTTGTCAGAGTTATCATCGCGGTTCGTGTCATCATTTGAAATCGTAAAGACAAAAGAAGTAATATATGCGCCGGTGCTGTAATCCGACTTTTTTTCGGGATATATCGTATAGCTTTTCCCCTGTGCAACATCAAATGTCAGATCTTCCGTACTTGTAAAATCGCTCTTATAAGCGGTTATATTCTGCTCTTTAATATTTGATGAGCCGTCATTTACAACAATATCCGCCGTATATTTTGAATCACTTACTATTTTGCCCACCTTCATAGTTACTCTGCCGGAGCCTGCAGGTGTAAATATGAGTTTCCTGTTATTTGCTGTACCGTTTGCGTTTACGCCGTTCCACCATACCAGTCGTCCGTCCGTTCCGTATATGCCGTCACTGGTGCTGGCTGTGTTTATTTGAAGTTGTCCGTCCGTAATAGAACTGTTTGCCGTCGTTATCTTTGTTTCACCGGTACTGCTCCATGTATATGTGTCAGTTGTCCGGTCATAGGTATTGCTTGCGCTTGCAGTCGCAATACTTCCGACTGCTGTTATCGCGGCAAGCACGGCTGATACAATTCTTTTTTTTAATTTCATGCTTATTCCTCCCTGATTAAGATCAATATTTTTTATTATAATTTTATAAATTAAGGCATCAAAACCACAAAGAATCTCTTTACATATACTATACAATAAAATGATAAAAAAGAAAATATTGTGAGAGAGAAAAATTCTTACTGTATTATGTAAAGAGATTTTTTCTGATTTTAATGGAACCGTGCGGCGGAGCTTACACTCCGCCGCACCTGCACATCACAGAACAAAATTAAATACTGCAGCTTCCGTGGTTTCCTTATATGCGTCCGAATTTACGTTAACACCCTTCTCAGCGAGCTTCCCTTTTAATTCGTCCCCCGATCCGCTTGTTGTAATAATATTCCTGACACTGAAAAGTACTATATTAATTTCCGGATTTTTGTATGCTGATTTCATTCTCTGTTACCTCCTTATTCACCCGTATAATACTCTGCGGTGATATTTCCGACACCACAGGTTGTGCATTCTTTTATAACAGCTCCGAATTTCTTATTATCATCGGTAAAAGCCGAGGCATCAAACAATATCGTACCCTCTGCCGTTCCGCCGCCTTCAACAGCAGCTGTCAGCTTAAAACCTACTGATGCATCGCTGCCTACACTTACAACCTCACCGTAGAAGGCTGCCGACTCAGGCTCATTTTCGTCCGTCAGCTTTTCCGGAGCGGTTTCGCTGTAAGTAACCGCTCTTGACGGTGCGGTGAATACGAATGATGTGATATATGCACCGGTAAGACTACTATCCCCACCTTCCGGGTAGATTGTGTAGACCGTGCCGGCAGAAACATCAAAATTCACGGTTTCCGTCGCGCTGAATGTCGAGCTTGACAATTCCTTTGAAACATCCTCAATCGAATCGTGCTTAATCACAAGTTTTGCTTTAAGAGTACTGCTGTTGCTTATGCTTCCGGCATTGAGTGTAACTCTGCCGGAATACTTTGGTGTGAATACAAGCTTACGATTATTCGACGTGCCGTTCTCGTTTCCGCCGTTCCACCAAACGAGTGTTCTGTTAGATTTGTAACGCACATCACTTTTGCTGTTGCTTATACCGAGCTGCAGCTGTCCGTCTGCAACCAGATTGTTTGCACCGGTAACCTGCGTTTCTCCCGCGGTATTCCATGAATATTCTCCGGTTGACGCAGCGAAATCATAGTGTGCCAGTGTTGGCAGAGAGATACCTGCCGTAAGCGCCGCAGTGATAACGGCTGATAAAATTTTCTTTTTGAATTCCATTGAATTCTCCTCCTTTATTTTAAATATTTATAAATTATCAGTGACTTTAACAAAGTCCTTATAATAATTTATCGTGTTAAAAATTACAGCGCTTTTATGTATACATTATCAATAGACATTCTCGCCGCGCCGTATATGTCATACGCATACATTTTTGCGAGATTTTTAGGAGCGCAGGGCAATGCTTCACTGTCGTATGTCTTTAAAACCTTGTTATCGGTTAAATTCGTCACCGTTCCGCTGATTGTGCCCGCATCAAAGTCAAGCGTGAGATTAACTCTGTATATATCCTCGGAAAGTGCTTCGAGCTTATTAAGATCCGCTACATCCGTACCTTTTGTTGAAACGGACATCGCACCGTATTTATCCTGTCCGTGTCCCCATATTACGAAAATCAGATTATCTTCCTCGTCACGGAGCGCCAGATACGAACCGTTTCCGCCCGACGCGTGTGACTGCCAATCAAAGCGTATATTGATTTTTTTCTGCGATAAAATATCAGCGTCAAGCTCCTTTGTAACCGATGTATTGTTCTTTTTATCCGAAAGCAGACTGAGCGTTCCGTCATCCTCAACCGCAGCCTTTCCTGTACCCGTAAAGCCCCAGTCGCCTGTTGTGCTTGTAAAGTTTTCCGCTATTATATATGAGCTTGTGTCCATTGCTTCATCGGAAACTATGACGGTATAATTTTCTGTACAAGAGCCGTCCGGCGAAGTGACTGTAAGAATTTCTCCGCCGGCAAGAGTTGACGAAACATCAATGCTTAACGAATATGTCTGCTTGCCACCCTCCTGCGAGCTTACACCGTCAAGGAGATTTTGTCCCGCAGCACCCTTATAAACCGTTACGGTTTTGTTATCGTTGTCAATGTCCTTTACCGCGATTTCGTCCAGAACATTTATTTTTGTATCGGTTTCAATGCGCTCAATATAAACGGTTATATCCTCGCTGCCGCTCCACGACCATGTTGTTCCTTCGACATTTCTTATATTGAAGTTATTTCCGTACTTTACGGAGGAGCCGGAAGAATCGGTTATAGTTCCGCCTATTATGCTCACATTCTCTATTTTACTTGAGGGCAGACCTTCAAAATTATATGCTTTTGACACGCCGGAGCCGTTTGCGTTTTCGATTGTAACATTTCTCAAAACAGGCTTTTCCGCTGCCGGATTATTGGTCGAACTCGGATAAGTATGATTCATACATATCGCTGTATTCGCATTTTTAAGGTCAACATCGCGGATTTGTATATTTTCCGTAAGACCTCCGCGCGCCTCGTTAGTTTTAAACCACATTCCGTAAATCGCCATAGTGTCCGCTTTCAAATTCTGATACAGTATATCGTGCGCGCCGCCCGCATTTTCACTGCCCGTACCAAAGCCGCCGAGCGAGAAATTGGTTTCGCAGTCTGTAATTCTGATATAGGCGTTTGGCTTGTCAAGCTCGTTGCCCTCGCGGTTACGTCCCGATTTAAGTGTTACCGAGTCATCACCTGTTCTGAAATATGTATTGAATATATTTACATTCGTGCAGCTTTCGGGATCTATGCCGTCGCCGTTAAAGAGATGCCCGGCGAGCTTTACGGTGCTGCCCTCGCCGACATTGCCGCGTCCCTGTGAAATGACATTCATGTTGTCAAAGGTCACATTATCGCAGTAAATCGCATGGACTGTCCATGACGGGGAATATGACACCAATATATCCTTTATATATACGTTCTGCGCGTTATGCAGAAGTATTGTCTTTCCGCGTGTCGTCGGGTCTGTTACCGGTGCATCAGCCTTAAAGTAGCTCGTATTGTTTTCACGTTTTTTGTGATTTGGTCCCTCGTTGTATGCTAAAGCAAAACCGTTTCCGTTGATCTGACCGTTTCCGCATATTATAATATTGTCCGCGTTGTACGGCCCCGTAACCGAGTTTTCACCCTCGTGATAGACACCGATATTTATAAGCGAGGCATGGGCATATTCGTTTTCTTCAAGATATTTGTCGCTGCCTGTTTCGCTGTTTTCCCATTCATCGGCTGTCTGCGGCAGCTTGCGCCACCCCTCCCATTTTGAGATTATATGCGGATAGTCCTTGGGGTCAATACTGCCTATAAGAATACCGTCCACACGCAGAGTCATATCTGATTTAAGGAACAGCGCGCCCGAATAATATATTCCCTCCGGCAGCCATACTGTCCCCCCCTTCGGACAATTGTTTATTGCGCTCTGTATAGCATATGTGTCAAGTGTTTTACCATCGCCGCATGCGCCGCAGTCAAGCACATTTATAACAGTAGATTTTCCCTTCGTTGTTACTTTCAATGTTTCGGAAGTAATTTCATTATACGCATTATCAACAGCCGTAACCTTAAAGGAATACTCCGCTGACGGCGATAGGTTGTTGACTGTATAACCTAAATCATCTGTAACTGCAATAAGCTCATCATCCTGATATATCCGATATTCTTTGAGAGCCACAGCCTGCAGCAGTGATGCCCTGTTCCACAGCAGATTCACCGAGTTGTCTGTAACTGCTTCTTCGGGAGCATGAAGATTTCTCAGATACGGCGAACTGTCTTTTACCGTAAGACTGCACTCCCCGTAAACCTTACCGTAAATTATATCTGTTACTTCACCGTCCGATATTTTGCCGCCGCTGCGATGCAGCGTTTTTAACTCTGATATTTCCTCGTCCGTCAAGGAGTCGGCGGCTATCGCGTAAACCTTTATCGTTCCCGCACTGTAGCCCATTACGTTTCCCTCGCGGTCAACCGTCGCAATAACTGCGTCAGTGTTGCTCATTGCGGTTCCTTCGGTGTCATACGCCGTAATATCATCGTATGCGCCAATCCATATTATCTCCTTATTTGTGACGTTTTCGTCTACGGACGCGGTAAGCTGATACACCTCGTCAATATCAATCTCCTTTGACGCTTCAATGCTCACGCTCTGTGTCTTTACCGCATTTTCTGTAACCGTAACGGTGCATGTATCACTTTTGCCGCCATAGGACGCGGTGATATGCGCTGTGCCGCTGCCGACAGCAATCAGAACAGCCTGATTTGCGCCGTAAATCGTGTTTTCCGTCTTTTCAACCGTAACTACACTGTCATTATCGGAAGTCCACTCAACACTTTGCTCCAATATACTTGCCGGCAATATCACCGCTGTAATATTTTTTATCATCCCCTTTGTGATAACAATATTGTCCGCTTCAATATCCACACCCTGCACCTCTGGCTGAGCGTTATGAACACACAGTTCAAATTCCGCAGTATATCCACCCTCGGCGGTGGTAGCATAAATTTTTACCGTTCCTTCTTCCTCCGTAACCTTTGCGCCGTCATCGGTCACTGCTTGCTTATTGCTGTTTGAGCGCCCGGTTACAAGTCCGCTTTCGTCAACGTCGGCTATATAGCTGTTCTCGGATTTCCATATTATATCGCATTCGCTGCCGGTGTCTGCCGAGAGCTGTACTTGCTCACCGACATAAATATCTGTTATACCATTTCGATCCGGCGTGATTCCTCTCACAGTCCCGCTGTCGGTAACTGTTACAGTCAAGCTTGCCTCTCTTCCGACATCAGTAGATTTGGCTGTAATTACGGCATTTCCGCAGGCTTTTGCCGTTACGGTACCGTCCTCGGAAACCTCCGCAACAGATGTATCCGAGCTTGACCACACAAGTGTTTCGTCAAGCATACCGTTTCCGTATACTGATTTCGGATATAAAATAGGGTTGATTTTAGCCGTGCCTCCGGCAGTCAGAGTCAAATCATCAATGTTAAACTCAATTCTCTGCACAGTCAAGCGGCAGTAATTATCGATTACAGATATGCGGCAGACTGCCTTGCTCCCATCCGGCAGCGCTGCGTACACGTCGGCAAAACCCGTTCTGAGCGCCTGTATTTCCGCCGCAGCTCCCTCTTCCGATTTCAATTTGATAATACTTTCATCGCTTACCGACCATTCGATATCGTTACCGCAGTAAGCATCCGTCAATATATCCGCATTTAATGTAAAATAATCGCCGCAGCTTTCCCAACCGCTCAGTGTCCTGCTGTTGCCTACATAAAGCGAATATGTGCTTCTGTCCAGCCTGAGGTTCGACTCCGGCGACAGCGTTGACGGCGTTTTCATATCATAAGGCTTCATATTCTCATCCCAAAGCATGACCTTGTCCGCTTCATTTTTCAGCGATACTGTGTGTTCCCCAACCGTATCGAAAGTAAAGCTTTCCACAGCTTTCAGACATCCGTTTTTCTCATATGCCGCCGCATACAGCACTGCACTAACGTCCTCCGTAACCACTTTTACGTTCTTTCCATCAAATGAAACAATGCAGTTGATGCCGGCCGCATATCCTCCAGTTATGCCGCATATTAAAAACATGACGGATATGAGTGGTATAAGCTTTTTCATAATAACTCTCTCCCGCTCCTTGTTATATATTTTATTTAATTATATATTAAAAATTTAATATTTTCATTGAAATTCTTACTATTCATTTAAGAAAAACTTGAAATTTTTGCGTTTCAATGTTATAATAAATATGGGAGGGATTTATATGCAGCAACAAGAATATATAAATGGGTTCGGTTTTGGCTACGGCGCAAGCTCAGCCGCCATCCCGGACAGTGATTATCATTGTGAAAATAACTATGAAATTATGTATGTGCGCAACGGCAGCCGTAAGGTTTTTGTAAAGGAAAATACTTATAGATTAACCGGCGGAACACTGATTTTTATAGACAAAAACGTTCTTCATAAAACACAACACATATCCGATAAATATGAGAGGTTTGTAATAAACTTCACGGATGAATTCATAATGCCGTCTGTCCAAAATCAAATGCGTATTCTGTTTGAGCAGAGAACTTATGCGCCTGCAGCTCTGAAATTTACCGATAAATTATTTGTTGCCATATTTAATGAATGGAATCAGCTTCGCAAGGGTGACAATATTGCGTTAGATAATATAAAATGCTGTATAAATCTCTTACTCTCGCATTTTATACGCAATCACGATAAATATGCTTATACGGATGCAAATCTCAGCAATCCTTCTGTGGAACGTCTTGTGAGATATATTAACGAAAATTTCAAGCTACCGATAACACTTGACAGCTCTGCCAAAATGCTGCATTTGAGTCCAACATATTTATCGCATATCTTTTTGAAGCATACAGGCTTCGGTTTTTTAGAATACCTGAGAATAATTCGCCTTGAACATGGAAAAGAACTTCTTGCAAATACGAATATGTCCGTAAAAGCGATAGCTTTTGAGTGTGGTTTTAACGACAGCAATTATTTTTCGTCCACGTTCAAGCGTGAAATGGGAATGTCACCCTTGCAATACAGAAAACACAACATATAAATCAAAGTTATGCCTGAAATGCTGCTCGAATTCAGCAACCGGTTTTAACTTTAACCGGTATAAATCACCATTTCATCTCTTTTGATTTAAGAGTTGTGTTACTGTAAGCTGTATTTATCTTTATGTAAATCTCCATAGATTATGTCGCAGTCATATCCCTTGTCGGACTTGCTGTCCGCGGGAGCGTGAGGAATGCTTACGCTCTCCCATTTGCTGACTCCTCTCAATTATCTATCGTTTTTATTAGCTCTGCAACTGCTTGCGTTATGTCGGGCAGAATATAATTTGAAAATGTAGTGTAATAATGGTTGTAGTCCTTCCACCACGCCATCATTTCCTCCGCATTTGCGTTCGCCGCGGCGCGCGCCGCTGCTTCTCCGTCTGCGATTGCCGCGTCATATGCCGCTCTTACGTTCGCGGTCATTTTATCGTCCGACATTTGTCCTATATCAACAAAACCGAGCACTTTCGGATTGTCCTTTATTTCATCGTACAGCTCGCGTATCGCTTGGTCATATGCGTTTGTCCTTTTGCCCTTAAAGGTCATCGTGTCCGCATCATAGACCTTGCCTGCTGTCGCTCCGTAGTTGCCTGTCGGCGTGTATGAGCCTAAGATTACATAGCCGCCCATATCAATTATCGCATTGACATATGCCTCGTCATATCCCTTAAACTGCTCCTTTGTGCTTGACGAGTCGTTTGTACCCATGCCGCTTATTGAAACAATATCGCCGGGATTCATCTGAGTGAGAATAGCGTTCAATCTGCCGTTTGAGTAGAAGTTTTTATGCTGCTCTCCGGCTTTTCCGCTGTTATGGAAACCGCTTATAACCTCGGCAAGTGCGGGGTACCTCGATAAATCGGTTGTTGCCGTTGACGCTATTGTGTAGCCCCACGAGCCATTCTGCTGAACAGTTGAATCGCCTATTGTCCACCAATCGGGCTTTTGAGCCGCTGTTTTTGTGACCGGTGTAATTTCAACCGACGCTATCTCACTGTCCGCGCCTACGCTTATATCCATAATATCATCGCCGAATACCGCAACATCGTAGGTGTCGCTTTCAAGAGCCGATTTTGTCCGTTCAAAGCCGGTGAGAGATGAGTTGATTTTTTCGCACACAATACTGCCCTTGTATTTCGTTGTAACCGTGTATACCTTGCCCTTTTCAAGTTTTACCTTAAACGTCAGGCTTGACAGTGTTCCGCTGTCCGCGCCCGACACCGCCGAGCCTTCAATTCCGTAGCCGCGGTTATCGCTGTAAACGGTTGAAGCGTTAATCGGCGTATAGCCGTCTGTTACGGTATCCGTTCCGAACACGAATTTTAGATTGTATATATTAACTCTTACAAATTTACTTATATCACCGCTCGTTGCGCGGATACCGATAATCTGCGCTTCAGCCGTATCTGAAACCGTCAGCACGCCGGTGCTTGAATTAAGAGTTACACCTGTCGGAGTGACTGCGGCTGTATTGTCCGCGTTATAAAGCGCGTAGGTTACTGTGTCCGATTTATTATTTCCGTTACCGTCGCGCAGTACCGCCGAATAGGCTGCAAAAGCACCTGCCTGCACGCCTGTCGGCGCGTTCGTGAACGCTATAGAGTCCTTTGTGCCGGTAAGCTTTATCGTAACTACCTTTGATTTGCCGCCAATAGTACAGAGTATGGGCAGCTCTCCCGATGACGCCGTGCTGTCAATCGTCAGTACCGCGCTCTGATTGCCGCTTGACGCTATACTCACACCCTCGGCAAATTCGTCGTCTATGCTCCACTCAGCTTTTCCGAGCGCGTCCGTGCTGTCGGTCGTTTTTACCGATGCGGTTATCGCAACGGTCTGCGTTCCGCTGTCGGGTATGCTTGCCTCTGCGCTCTCGGGCGTTACGGTAAAGCTGTTCTCGTCAATCTGCGCCTCTCGGATTACGACATTGTTTACGTCGATTGACGCGTTCGCCGCCTTCGCGGGATTTAATCTGTAATAATTGCCGCTTGTATAATCGGTATTTACAAAGTCAACCGCGCTGCTTGTGCTGCCGAGTACACCGCCGTTCATATCATATATCACCGCTGTTGCTTTCTTGGCAGTCGGATCGGCGTGTATTACCGCCTTATACCAAGTGTCTTTTGACGCGGCGCAGATTTCCGCGCCGTTAAAGGTAAGCTTTGAGCCGTCAAACGCGAGCGTGAATGCGGTTGACGAAATCGAAGTCGCGCTGCCTCCCGTGTACTGAATATTTCCGCTGTATGAGAAGCGCACGTCCTGCTCAAACACGATTTCCTTTGATATATCGCCTATTTCATAATAGCCGTAGGCGCTGTTGCCTGTGCCGTTGCGGATAAAGCGCAGATAATTTCCCGCGCTGTCCGAGCCAAACTCATAATGCTTGCCGTCCGAGCCGTCAGCCGACCATTTATCGAACAAAACGTCCGAACCTGCCGTGAGAGTGTAGCCCGCAAGAGCCTTGTCGTACTTGTTGTAGTCCGACGTGTAACCCGCCTTCGGTAAAATCACCGCACTGTCCTTTGTTTTATCGCCAAGAAGCACGAGCGGTTCTGACACTTCAAGCGTTTTGCCGTTATATGTAACCTTCGCCGTAACTCTGCCGTAATAATTCGCCGTTGTGCGCTTTAACGTAAAGTCTACCGCCGTACCGTGCATCGTATCGGTCGTTTTTAGAAGCGCGTAGCTGTCACAGTATAAATTTCCTGTTTCGCCTGTCGGCGCGCCGTCGAGAGTACGAAAACCGTCAAACGTCCATTCAACGCTGTAATCGTCTGCCCTGCTGTCCGGACTTGTTACGAGGCTCGTTCCCTGTTCGCCTGTAATCGTGAGCGATATGAGATTGCTTCCGTAGGTGTTCTCGTCCTCGCCCATAACAAGCTCGTTACCGGCGGGGAAATCCTTAAATTCAACGCTTGCCATTGCTTCAATATATCCCTCGCCTATATGACCGACAATCTCGCAGTCAGCCGTAATCGGTACAGATGCAAGCTGTGCGCTTGTGTATTTTGCAGTGTCATTGCCTACCGTCCAGCCCTCGAAATGTTCACCGTAGCTCGTTACGTCAGGAATATTTACGACGCTTTCACCGTCAAGGACATACTGGTCGAAGCTTGACGCTCCACATGTAATTTTCACGCTGTGATATACGTCTGCCATATCCGACTGACGCGCCTTATAAACCTCAATATTATCTATGCAGGTATCTCCGCCTGTGGTAGGTGACAAAAGATGTATACATTTCCACGAGCTTACCGCCGTTCCTCGTCCGACATTCATATCGTATTTGCCGTGATGATATTCTGTCTTACCGTCAATCGAGGTTATTGTCACATACACAACCTGATTTTCCATATCGCCGGTGACTTTAACGTGCAGCCACGGATTGCCCGTGATTTCCTTTGTCGAAAACACCGGATCGGTATAGCCTGTGATGTTCAAACCGCTGTCATCCGTCTTATTATTTATAACATACACATCGGAGCCTGCCGGTCTTGCCATTGTGAATACATAATTTGCGTTTGAATATACGCCGTGATTAGAGTAAATTGAATTTTTAGTTTCAACAAGCTCCAAATCCGATACGTTCACGTTTGAGGTTGACTTGTAATCGCACTCAAAAACAAAATTCTCAGTAACCGCGCTCGAAAGCTCAACATATCCGCTGCGGCAGGTGCCGCTTTTACCCGACACAACCGTCATATATTTACCTATGCCGTCAGTTTCGTCCGATTTCACCGACACCGTTCCCGCCGACGATGTCCAGCCGCCGCTGTCGCCGACACTGTACGCTTCAAAATTCTGTGAGTATAGCATTGTTTTTGGTTCCTCGGTCGGAGCCGCACTCGGAGCAGTAGTCGGAGCAGTAGTCGGCAGTACGGTCGGACTTGCCGTTGGAGTTATGACCTCACCGCTGTAACGATACGGCTCAGCGAGAGGCTTCATACCGCCGAGCGAATCCCAAAGATACAGCGCCATTCCTTTCTCCGCCGTAACATTTGCGCCCTCGGCAAAGCTTACATATCCTGATGAAACTGATTTTACTATACCTCCGTCATAAACGGTTTTTATAAGCGTTCCGCCTGTAATATTGTTGTCGGCTGAGGTAATTGTCACATTACCGCTTACCTCGTCATAGCTCATAGTCACCTTATACTGCGGCGTATCCGTAGGCTTTGGCGTTTCGGTCGGAGTCAGAGTTTCCGTTGGCTTCGGTGTTTCCGTTATTTCTATACCCATAAGCTTCTTAGCCTCCGCAACACTGTAAACGCGTTCTGTGCCTGTTTGGGTACCTCTCACGTAACCGTCCTCTATACTTGAAATGTCCTTATAGGTGTACGAATAAGCTGTCGTTTCATAACCCATCTCCGACATGCCCGCCGCGATAAACGAAGCCGCCAGAAGCGCGCTGTGCTGCGTAAGGTGCAGACTATCCCCAACGTGGTAGTTATTCGTTATCCAGCTTTCATCACCCGTGTCTGTTGCAGCCTTGTTCACATAAAGCTGCATATATTTGTTAAGGTCTATACAATCTACACCAATTTCCTCCGCGAAAGCGTACATTGCGTTAGTGCCTGTGTCCGCGCTGTAGGTAAAATACGTTCTATGCTGATATTTCGCGTTATACACGGGGCTTATTATAATCGGTGTAACGCCCTTTGCTTTCGCCGCGTCGCAAATGTTTTTCATATGCGTTTTCATATCGTCAATGCTTATGGCGTTTGACGAGCTGACTGAATCGTTAATGCCGAAATCAATCAGTATTGTGTCGCCCTCGCGCATAAGAGTGTTTATTGACTCAAAGCACTCGTCATACCACGTTTTAACCGTAGCCGACGGCTGTCCCCAATTCGCTGTAGAATATTTATCTGAAAGGAATTTATCAAGCTGCATGCCGAAGCCTGTCATCATAATTTTATCGCTTTGAAGGTCGTCTCCCTCACTGTCGATCGGGTAGTAATTCGCCGATTCACTGTCGCCGGCAATCCATACAACAGGTTTTCTGAATTTTTCCGGCACACGCACAAGCTCTATTGACGCAATACGCTCATTAGCGCCGGACGTGTTGCCGAATGTAATATATGTGCTGCCGTCACCAAGCGATATTCCGGGCGCGCTCATAAGTCCCGAGCCTGACGGTCGGTTCTGTGAGCCGCTTGATGTTGTGTTATTTATAATCTGCACTCCGTTCGCATAAATATCGGCTCTTGCTCCGCCCTTTCTGTATACCTCTATATCATAATAACCTTTTGGCAGATCAATTTTGATTGGATTTTCATCAACCCTGCAGCCATTTTCATTTATGCTGTAGCTGCCGCCGCTTACAAGTCCGTAACCGCTGTCCGCTGTGTATGAGTTTTCGCCTGCCTTAACATAACCTTTTATATGCTCATCTGTAGGATTTGTCTGGTTTGTAAACTCGAATTTATATTCCGGTACTATTGTGACCTCGCCGCCGGAGGTATTAGAGATTTTTCCGTTGTCCGCCGATACGGTATTATAGCTGCCGTCCGCATTGTATACGCGATAGGTTGTGTTATCGTACGTTTTCAGCGTTGAAACGTCTATGGAAGAATCAGCGGAGGTTACTTCAAACACGCCTTCAACAGGCATAGGAGTTGCTTCAATATCTGATGCCGGTTCCGGATAATCAGTCCATACTCCCGTATTGTAAAGCGTGTATGCAGTATTGTTTCCTGCAATAGCTCCGACAGAATTATATGCCGCCTGATGATAGTGATACTGGTCGCGCATCAGAGCAGCGTATTCATCAGTATAGAGCGATGCCACTGCCGTTATATTTTCTTCTGTGTCGGCTAATTCCTTCTGCGCAAGATTTACCGCCTTATAACGCGGATCCTTTACCTCGTCTATTGCCGCCGCTCCGCTTGTCTTGCAGTGACCTGTTCTTACAATAAACATATCCGTAAGTCCCGTATTGGACTTCATTGCTTCAAAAATCGCTTTTGTATTTGACTTGTAAGTGTCAATGCTCACGCCGTTGTCCGCGTCTGCCTCGCCCTGACACCATACCATAAACTGTCTGCCTATCGTATAGCCGCAGCTTTCGAGATACTCTTTAGCCTCGTTGTATCTTGCCGCCGCCTCGGCCATTTTGTCTGCGCTCGTCCAGTAGCTCGTCGCCGTGCCGCCGCGCGAACACTGAATGCCGACAATCGGTACCCCAGATACCTCGTAATAGCTTTCCATAAACGCCGATACCATATCGCCGCCTCTGCGGTCTGCTCCGTCGCTGCCGGCGTCGTTTACCGCGCTGTTATTTTCATACTTTCCGAACGGCTCCGAAACGGTCGTAAGCACGCCCGGCTCCGTTACCGGATGATATTCAAAGCCGTGTCCCGGTTTACATTCTGTCGCGTCGGCGTAGTCGCCTCGTCCCGCCATATTTGACTGTCCCATAAATATTGCAAGGTCAACGGTCTTGCCGCCCGCAGCGTCCGATAAAATCCAGTCCGCCGCGTCCGCCGCGGCTTTTTCGTTGATTTTATGTCCGTCAAACGGATATTCGGTGTAGCGCGTGTCAATTTTAGCCGTTTGCAGGCGATTAACCATTGCTTTTACAGCCGCGACAGGCGTTATTTCGTCCTCGTACCCCGAAAACGCCCATACCTTGCCGGTTGCCGGTGTTGTGTCGCCTTTTCCCGCGATTGTGATAATTTTATCCGCGTCCGATGAAAGTGCCGCCGCCGCATTTTTCGACTGACCGACAACTGTTACAGCTGACGCGTTATATGTATCTTTTACCGCGCTTACAAGCGCTGAAATATCTGTAAACAATCCGTCTGTCTGCGGAGCGATAAGCGAAGCTTTGCCGTCAAGCATGTCAAACAGCGGCTTTGCGTTGTAAAGCTGCGAATAGCCGTCCGCTCCCATTCTAAGCTCGCTTGCTAAATAAATTACCGCCGGTGCGCCGCTCTGCGCCTTTACCTGACAGGTAAAGCCTGCGATTGTTTCCGTTTCGTATCCCGTCGTAACAGTCACCTCAGCCGGCGGCTCGGTTGAGTCAAATTCTGCAATTTTAAGGTTGTCTACTGAAATATATC
>JBJEIW010000050.1:0-16813 GCA_051877435.1 Candidatus Ornithomonoglobus sp. | reverse complement strand
ACGATTGACAAAAATCCGCTCATTGCATTCTTTCCGGCAATCATTGTCGCATACTGTCCCTTTTGCGCATCGGTAAGTGTGCTGAACTTTGCCTGCAGTTCCGGTATGAACTGTGACAGCGGTTTCATGGAACCGTCCGCGTTTACTGCAGACAGACCGAGTGCTTGCATAGCGGTATTTACTTCCTTGGTCGGCTTTGCAAGACGCGTCATAACTCCGTTCAATGACGTACCTGCCGCGCCGCCTTTAATTCCGGCATTCGCCATAAGACCGAGTGCAACGGTTGTATCCTGAACACTGTATCCCATTGCTCCGGCTGTCGGTGCAACATTCTTAAAAGCCTCACCGAGAAGTGAAACATTGGTGTTTGACTTAGCGCACGCAGTTGCAAGAATATCGGCAAAATCGGTGCTGTCGCTTGCTTTTAAGTCAAACGCGGTAAGTGAATCGGTAACGATATCAGAAACGCTTGCAAGCTCTTCACCGCTTGCTGCCGCAAGGTTCATAATACCGCCAATACCGTCAATCATCTGTGATGAGTTCCAGCCTGCCATAGCCATATATGACATTGCGTCAGATGCCTCAAGAGCCGAGAATTTCGTATTTGCGCCCATTTCCTTTGCCTTTTCGGAAAGAGCGGTAAGCTCGGCTCCTGTCGCTCCTGAAATGTCGGATACGTTTGCCATGCCCTGCTCGAACTCAAGTCCCGTGTTCACGACATCCTTTCCAAAGTTTACGGCGGAACGGATGCTTACGAACGCTCCGACAGCAACAGCCGCCTTTGATGCAAGAGAGGTCAGAACATTGCCGGTGCTGGCGGATTGTGAGCCGAAGCTCTTCATGCCGCCTGTTGTGCCGTTCAGTGTGTTTTTGAGGTTATTGCTGGCATTTATGGCAGACTTCATATTCACAAAGAAGTTTCCGGAGTTCAAACTCAAAGTTGCCCCTACGTTTCTTGACAAGCTGCTTCACCTCCGTATTACTATCCGCCTAAGATTGCTCTACACTTTTCTGCCTCCTCATTAATTGCAAGCTCCATACTTGCTTGTAAAAACATTTTTTCGGACGAAGAAAGAGCCGCAAGCTTATCCCAGTCAAATCCGCGCTGGATATAGTAATGGATAAGCTGCAGCTCCCCGTCCGACTCTATCAGTTTTTTACCTGTTCAACTCCGCCCATGTATCCAGCAAGTTTCATACACTCTATCGCAATCTGCGGTATCTCGCCCGGAGCGAATATGTACTCAACGATATCCATTGGATCGGCACAGCCAAATGCCTCCTGCGCCTCCTGTGATTTGAGGTTCGGCTCTTTTATGCATTCATAGCACATGTACTTATCTCCCTCGCCCGGCTCCATGTCATTGGCATCACGGCATAATGCGCCGGACGGCTCCTCAATGGTTATAACCGCATCAAGTGATTTTATATGTAGGTCAAGCGTCTTTTTCGTTTTCTTTGCTTCAAGCATCTGTTCCTTGCGTCTTAACAGCTCTGCAAGCGTTAATTTTGTATTTTTGTTCATTTTAATATCCCTCTTTCTTTATATATTTATTGCTCAGTCCAAATTTGGGCTAAGTGATTTTACCGACACAAAATCCTGTTTCAGTAAATCACTTGCTCATATACATGGATCCGCTATATCATCAAGATAAGTAAATCCTGTGAAGCCTCCGCTGAACTCATCTTCCGCCAATTTACCGTTCTCGAATGCCTGTAAGGTCAGTTCATCAAGCCAGCACGACTTGAGCTGTACACGTTCTGTAGGCGAGCCTGCGAATATGAGATTCAAATACCGTCTGTTTGTTGTACTCCATGAGCTGCTCAAGCCGTAATCCGAAGCGGTCGCATAGCTGTAGCTCAAATTGCCCTCGCCGGATTTCATGTCATCGGCAAGTATGACAGCGACAGTTCCGTTGCTTGAACGTCGTATCGCGGTTTCGGCTTTCGCCTTAAATTCAATTAATATTTCGGGCAAACCCATTCTATATTCCCCCTTCCAAAATGAGGTCTGTCATTTCATCATAATCATCATCCGTTTCTATTACTTGAATAAATGAAATATCGAAATACGCATACAGCGTTTGTTTCTCAATTTCAAACTCAATTTCCTGTATCGTTAAATGGCGACCAGCAATATCAAACGGTTTATACAAAAACAGCTGTTTTATCTTACCTGCTGTATCAATACAATCCTCCTCTGTTTCAAGGGCAGATATATATTTTATTTCGATTGAATCCGTTACCTCCTCTGTCGCGCCTCCGCATGACAGCAGCTTTGCGCTTGACGGAAATACCGAAACAAATACAGCCGGCTTATGAAAACCTTCATCAACCTCACTTGCCACAACATTGAAACCGTTGTCAGTCAAAATTTCGCTGGTTCTTGTCTTTATATCTTTTTCAGTTATCATTTCCACACCTTTATCTCTCCCTACACTTGTATATCCTTTGTAAGCCTGTCAAGCATCTTCCTGGCATCGCCGTTAAATCTTGCTTGAGCTTCGGACATAGACTTTTCAAGCATATGCTTACCTTCAACACGTCCGCCCGATTTAATTCCACGAGCCGAACGCTGTACACGATTCAGCTTGCGTCCGCGCTCACGGGTTTTGCCGCCACTGACTATTTCATGACCAAGTTCTATCAGATGACCGTGAGGAGCTGTTGTCTGCTCTCTTACAACGCGCACCTTGCCGCCCTTATACAGCTTGACCTTCTTTAGCCGCCATGAATTGCGCAGCTTTTTAGTCCGGATAGGCGTTAAAGCTTTTACACGCTTATTCACCTGCTGTCCGGCAGCCATAAGCAGCGCGTCCGCTTCGTTCGGATACCGTTTTTCACAGCGTTTAAAGGCTTTTTCAAGCTCATCAAATCCGAAAACATCAATTTGTTTTGCCAAAGGAGTCAACCTCGCTTGCTACAATCAGAAGTTCTTCATTTCGCTCATTAACATTTAAAACAGACTCGATTTTCAAAATACGGTTATTAAACCGTATCTGCATCTCTGCAGTGACATCATCAAAGAACCTTGTACAAAAAGCACCTATTGTTTTAATAATAAGTGCCTTGTTTTATTTAGTTATCCTTATCCGATAAGATTATATCCATCATTTGCCTTGGTGTGACAATAAATGGTTCTGTCGGAAAATGCTTTATATTACCTGTAACCAAATATGCGTCCTCTTCTTTTCTCTCTTCCATTACGACTTCATAAAATACTCTGTCCTTCGGATCAGGCAAATCTATATCAACGGTTTCTTCATCGACATAAATACCGTTATCTTTTATATTGCTTACCACATCATTTATTATGTCCTCGGTCAAGTGGAATTTTGGTCTTGACAACACCTTTATATATTCCGCAATTATTTCATCATTAATAACCGGAATTATTGTGCCACTAAATGTCAATTCCATTATATTGCCAGGGATGGAATTCCATTTCAGCATTGCTGATACAATAACATTGGTGTCTATCACAGCATAATAATATCTCATGCCAACACCTACCTTCTCGCCTCAGCAATCTCAGCATTAATCTCATCAAGCGTCATATCCTCTATGCCGTTTTCGCTCGCTATTCTGCTTGCTTCTTTCATCGCCATCAATGCACGGCTGCCACTGCGCTCAATCTTCATGCTGAATGGTATTCCATTTTCTGAAACAAGTCTTGAAATACACATGCGCAAATAGGTTGCCAAATCTATTCCAAGCTGTTCACATATGTCCGATGCTTTTTCTCTTGTTGTATCATCCGTCCGAAACTGTACTAATGCGTTTGCCATAATAACATCTCCTCGTATAATATAGATTAATACTATTATAACATACTTTGAAAACATTTGCAAGCATTTGTTTATAAAAAGCTTATCCAAAAATTTATATTCCTAAAGCACAATCATCGCTCTGCTATCATATACGCTGCCCTGCTGCGTGTTTTTATTACGCACACACCTATCAAGTGCCATTATTGCTGCAACGATGCCGTCAATTTTTTCTGTCGATTTTGCTTTTGTCGGCTTTATATTCTCAGCTGCGTCCGTTTCGACTACAACATTCCCTGCCATCCAACGCAGAACCGGATTGCCTCCGTGAGCTATTTTATCCTTGCCAAAGGCCTTAACAAAACACCAAGTCACAAAACACGCACACCAAGGCTGCCCTTGGTATTCCGTTTTTATCTCAGCCCAGTATTTTGTATAGTTTGCATTTCCGGCATTGGCTGTTTTATCATATAATTTGCTGTTGCTTCTCTTTTCAAGATAGCCGATTTCATTCTCGGCTATCTGTATCACCTTATTAATTGAGTTCATCATCATTTTCCTCCGATTTCTCGTTAAGCTGCTGTAATATATCCTTCAGCTTTTCCGGCACAGGCAAGCCAAGATGTGCGGCATTTTCCAAAAGCGACACACCCTCGTTTGATATGTAGAAGAATATCACAGCAGTACGCAGCACACTGCCTGTCCCTATAATCTGAACATCAAGTATATTTGCAAGACCGACAAGAACAAAAATAAGCACCTTTTTACAGATGCCCTTAAATCCAATCTCACTTGACAGCCGCTTATCCACTACTGCACACATCACTCCCGTAACATAGTCTGCGGCAACGAATAATATCAGCGCATACACCAAGCCGTCACAGCCGCCTAAGAAGTAACCGAGCCATCCACCGACAGCCGCTAAAATAATCTGCATTGTGTTCCATAATTCCTTCATAATGATTTACCTCCCGTCTTATTTGTTTTCCAAAGCCTCCACTCTTTTTATTAGGCTTGTTAGTGTGCTTACAATATCACTTCTTCCCAAGCAAACCGGCTTTCCGTCAATATATATGTACTCGGCAAAGGCTGTGCCTTCGGGAATGATGTATATTGTTCGCTCATCTGTTTTATCAGCATAATTCGCTGTGATTTTGATATTGTCAATTCCCATTTCAACGTTATTCACATACGAGAAAATTTCAATGCCCGTTACCTTTTCAACAGTGGTATCCTGAAAAGCTATTGTTCCGCTGAGTTTGTCTGCAACTATGCCGTTTGAAATCTCATAAGATACCTTTTTTGTTTCAAGATTGGCAGTTATCTTACTATGCACCCACTTGTTGAAAAAGTTGCTTTTCCAAGTAATATCATTATTGATATAATAATAAGTGCCGTCCTTTGTGCCTTGTGACATAACCACACCTGCGGTATCATATGTCGTTCTATATGATTCACCCGGACGGTTGGTTAAATCCGAAATGCCAACATACCATCTGTCACCCGACATATATGTATCAAACTCAAGCACAACAAGCTTTGCCCCGTCTGTATATTCTGAAATATCAAAAGCAGCAAATGCGTAAGTGTTGGCGGCATTTGATGCAGTTGTTATCTTTTCATAATGATTTTCGTTATCATCTTCAGCAATAGCCGCACTGCATCTGTTTACGGCAAGAAACACAGGAGTATTATCCTCAAAATCAAACTCTGCTGACAGTGATGGGAGCTTACCCGTTATTTTCTTTTTAAGATACGCTGTTTTGCGGCAAAAAAAGAAGAACGGTAACTTTTTATCAAAATTACCGTTCTTATGTGCTCAGATTAGGCTAAATGACATTTTTATCGAAAATGCTTGATTTTTCGCTTTGTTATGCCATTTTTTCATCCATAAAGCAACACTCAAATTTTAATACAAAGTCCTTTTAAGTAGGCTAAAATGCTATTTCTGCAATTTATGATGTGTATCATAAAGCATATCATAGATTGTAATTCTGAATTATACGAAGATATGATGAGATTGCCAACCAGATTTTCAAGCTCCGCGAACAGCGCCAGCAATGCACCGTTGACACCGCCGCCAGAGATGCACAGATTGAAAGAATCAACGACCTGCAGGATTACATTAAAAAGCAGCATACCGACCTTGAGACCTTCGATGAAGCCTTGATAAAACGCTGGCTGGGACAGATAACCGTCTGGGAAGACCACTTCACTGTGGAGCTCAAATCCGGACTGAAAATTGATATTGGAGGATAATGTCCTTAAGTCGCACAAAAACTCCTTCACCACTGGAATACATCCGGTGATGGGGAGCTACTTTTTATTTCAGCTTTTCAATACTTAATTCCATAAATGTTAAAAAGTTGGTAGCGCCTTTTAACAAATCCGAGAATGTCTCTGCATAATTTTCGTTTTTTACATCAAGCTTTTTCGTGATTTTTGGGTATCCTTTCCCTTTACGATGCCCTGTTCCACTTGAACGTAACTCCTGCAGATTCCTCAAAAACTTAATATGTTCCTCATAGTTTTCTATATTCTTTTCACATATCCAAGCTTCTATTTTTGAAATACTACCTACAAGTTTTTCATAATTACCAGTTAATTGACCTGAAATGCACTTCTCATTCAAAGAATCAATTAGTATTTTGACTAAAGAAAGAACGAGCATATCCATCTCAGCAATTGAATTATTCACTGGCACTCGTAATGTTTCAAAATTATAAACATCTTGCTCTGTTAATGGTAAAAATAAAGGCCATCCGTACTTTTCATTGAAAGCTCTATTCACTCGTGTATAGGTTCTCTTAAAAACGAAATCAGGAGACTCTGAGTCTGCTGCAATACACATAAAATCTCTCTTGATTTTTGTTTTGCTCAATTTACCACCAATTGACTTATTAAATCCTCTCCAATAATGTTGCTCTGATTCGCTTGGTAAATCTCTTCCTAAATCTCCTAGATAAGCAGATACATAATCTGAATTACTATTGTCAATAAATAACGACCACAATACACCACATCGAATAATTCCATCTTCAACTTTATAAATTTCAGGCTTTGAATAATACTTATTCAGTACTGCCGCGTCAAAATATACAGGCATTAAATAGTGAGGTGCTGTTGGATTTGCACCGAAGTAGTTACTTAGTTCTTTTGGATTACAAGTATGACGCATTTCTTTTCCGTTCTCATCTATACCGATAATAAAATCAACATAGGTCTTTTCTTCATTATAAGGCCAAATATTACTATCACATAGACTACAACCTTTAATAACATTTTTGCAAAAATGTAAGAATATTCAAAATCGCCTGAACAACTCGTGATAACCGCTGAGACAATTCGTGAAATGTATGCCGCTCTTAATAACTTGGAAAACAGAGAGCGTACATATCTTCTTTATCGGTTCGGCTTCAAGGACGGTCGAGAACATTCCATTGCCAATACGGCTTTTCAATTTTCTTTAAGCGTGAGCCGCGCTAAATCTATAGAAAAGGTTTCGATAAACAAAATGCGAAAGCTGATGCTTTTATGAAAGTGTCTTCTCCTGCGGAGGGCTGTATATACCTTTGCTTCCTTTTCCGGTCGAGCGGATTTTGCTGTAAAAAAATCTTGCGCTTGTGTCAGCGCTGCTGTTATAAAATCCGCCCGCCCTACTGCCACCCGAAAGTGTCCATCTGCCGTAATCTGCCCATACCCCGCAGATGCCGCAGCCAGCCCCTTTCAGGCGTCAGCCGTAAGCAAAGGTATAACACACTAGACTTTGCAAGCAAAATCGTGTGCCAACAGGGATGCTGCTCGCCCCTATTGGAACCCCAGAGCCAAGGGAATACTCCCCTTTGGATACCCCTTGTTTCCGTCACCTGTGTATACAAGTCTGCCCCGGCTTGTATATGTCACAAGCTCCGAAAACTCAAAAATCCCACAGATTTCGCTCAGTGTGAGGGATGAAATCTGTGGGATTTTTGTTGAATAGTATGTTGTGTTTATTCAACTCATATCTCATTTTCACTACATACAAAAAGCACCAGAGTTGAGCTGAAACTATTGCGTTACGTTTTCCATAAATTCATCAAAAGTAATACAGACAACTCCCAACTTTTCACAAACATTGGGCAACTGAGCAGAATTGGGCTTGTATTCCTCAGTAGTAACAACCAGCGCTTGAAGTTGCTTGGCCTTTGCAGCAATATATATATCAGCAGATGGCCTGTTAGCAAGAATATTTTTTGTGTGAATACTTTCTCTCATTTTACGATCTTTGAATAGCTCTCTGATTATTAAAGTTTCGGCACTATCAGGATTTTTGAACATATGTTTTCGTTCGCTTATCCATTTGAGGGCATCATTATCTTTGGAGAACTGCCTGGAAAGTTCATTAAAGCATTCATCAACCGATATGTACTTTCCTTTCTCAATGCCTGCTTCCAACTTAGCCCAAATATCTTCAAAAACCTTTCCTTTTTTAGGGAAATGGAACAATAGCTTCCGAATGATATTCGTATCCAAAATATAGATCATTGCCCCACCCCCCTAAAAAAAGCCGCTTCCAATCGGGGTAAATGATCCACTTTGCTGTGTAACATTTCACTCGCTCGAACGCTATCAATTCGACCAGAAAAATATTGCTTAAACACATCACCTGTATAACGTTGTCCTAAATATGAAAGCTTAGTAGAATAATAATTTCCACCACTCTTGTTCTTTCCACCAGCTTGCTTCTGATTACGAATAGCTTCTCCATAGAAAATCTCACGTAGCGCATCATAATCGTCAGAAGTGATTTTTCCCATCTTAAGCAGCGTATACATGATAGCTTCTCGGCTGACAGAATACAACTTTGCCAAATCTTCAATATATTCCTCTGACAGTGGTCGCTTTTTAAGTTCTAAAATGAAGTCATCTCTAGGAATCAAAAATGCATTGGCAAACACATCGCAGGAACGCTCAGACTGTTGCTGAGATGAATTCAAATCCACGTAGAAATCATCTCTAATAATTTCTGCTCCGCTAGTATCCGAAATCAGATGGTATAGCTCATGAAAAAGTGTAAAGATCTGTCGTGCGAAAGACATTGAATTATTAACCATGATAACAGGATGCGTAGCATCATTGATACAAAGTCCAGAAACGCTATTGTCCTTAAAGGATTCCTTAAACACATAAATACCCAAGTCGTAAAACCGTTCACGATAGATTTCAAACACAATCTTCGTACTTTTTCGTGCTTTTTGGGCACTTAAAGGAAAACTGAGCAACTGTCGAAAATAATTGCACAATTCCGTAATGTCTGTTGGGAAATCGCTCCGGCGAGAAAGAACACAGTCTTTTCCTTGATACAATTCTTTCACACTCATTTGATAGACTTTAGCCTGTTCAAACTGCACAATAATATTTTTGCTAAAACGGCTAATAACATCATTCGGCAATGTTCGCAAATCGCCCTTTATAATTGGGATTTCTGGAGGTTCTGGAAAGAAGAAAACAGCACTTGGCTTACGAAAGACTTCGCTGATCTTTTTCAGTTTTGCATAAGTAGGAAACTCTTGACCGGATTCCCAATTAGAATAGCGTTGCAGATCAACGCCAATAGCAGTAGCCGCTTCCTCAGGCTTCATATTGTAGTATTCTCTAGCCCAACGGATGATATCACCATTAACTCCAAATAGCACCTCAGCCATCAAAAAACTACCTCCTTTACGTTTTATAATTTTATTTTTCAGAATCAACCAGTTTCTTATACATCCGCATCAATTCCGTCACACAGGCACTCTCGCTCGCAATATTCCATGCCTTGCCGTATGCTTCCCATACGGCGCGGTCATTTTGCTGATGTGCTTTCAATAATTCGGGAAATAAATACATCTTTTCCCCGTACATCTCCGCAAAACTGCAATCGGGATATAGCGCCCGTGCATCAAGAATGGCGAGTGCTGTTTGTTCAACTTTTGCTCTTTGCGCTTCTGACGGCTCAGGCCACGGAAATGTATTATATACAATCTCCTTCGAGTAGCGATAGTCGCTTTTTAATCGTCCGCATACTGCCCTCATCCAAGCCATGTGTACGTTGGAAGTAAGCACACCGAAATGGTATAATGTCGCATCGGGGACAATCTGTACCGCATTTGATGCAATAATATCTGCGTTGGCGAATCCTATTGGTATATAACGCCTTTTCTCCGATGAAACGCTTGGAATGATTAAGTAATCAACATCATCCGGCTGTGTTATCTGCGCAAATAACTGCGGAACTTTCGCATAGCAGTTTGTTGTTTTTGCTTTGGATGAAAGTCGGAATTGGCGCACCGACTCGAACTTTTCTGATAGAATTTTGCTGCTCATAATATCTTTTGGCGAGGCGTGTTTCAGCCATAAACACCACCGCTTTTTTCCCTTGATAAACTCATCCGCACCGATATAAGGATGGAGCCACTTTTTAAGAAGCGGCTCTTTTGAAACGATTTCTTGGTATTCGTCCTCTTTAATTACAAAATACCCACCATCTCTCGGCTGATTTCCGAAGTTCATCTTAGGCATTCCCCAAAGAGAGTTTTTTTGCCGCAACAACAAAAACGTCATCGCCTTCTACTATATACGGACTGATATTGTTAACCGGCTTGGCGTTTGCTCCGTCTATAAACAGCCATTTTTCTTTGCGGTCAAATCCCGCAAATCCTATAATTACGCAATGAACCGCCGCCTGAGCGGAAGATTCGCTGTTCCATTTGAATGTCCGATAAGCAAAATTGATGTGAATATGGTAGTCATTAAATAAAACATCCCATAAAATCGGAACTTGCGAACCTTGACAAATGGAATTTGTCGAAACAAAGCATACTTGTATTGTTGTATTTTGAATGTACATTGCAGCCAATTTATACCAGCAAGTAACATAGTCCAAGTCCTGAACATCTTTAATGTTTCCGAAAATATCCTGCACCTCTCTCTTCTGAATGCTTCCTTGAACCATAAGCCTTGCGCCCACAAACGGCGGATTGCCCATTATATAATTCAATTCGTGTTTCGGCACAACTGTTTCCCAATCCATACGCAGCGCATTGCCTTCAACAATATTAGCATAGCTTTTCAGCGGTAGAAAATCAAGGCTCATGTGGACAATTTCCTCGGTTTCCTTCATCATCTGACTTTCCGCTATCCACAATGCCGTCTTTGCGACTGTTACGGCGAAGTCGTTTATTTCAATCCCGTAAAACTGCCCGATAGATACCTTGATAAGATTTCCCGTGTCAAGCGTTATTTGTCCTTGATTGATTGCGTCAAGGGCGCGGTTTTCAAGCCGACGCAGCGACAAATACGTCTCCGTCAGGAAGTTTCCGCTGCCGCAGGCGGGATCTAAAAAGGAAATCTTTGACAGTTTTTTTAATATAGCTCTCAAGCCTCGACTTTTTCGTCCTCAGCGTTTTTATTTCAAGAAGTTCGTCAAGCTCCTTTGTTAAATCGTCCAGAAACAGCGGGTCGATAACCTTATGTATATTTTCGATTGACGTGTAGTGCATACCGCCTTTGCGCCTTGTTTCGGGGTTTAACGTACTCTCAAACACCGCACCGAAAATAGTCGGCGAAATATCCGACCAGTCGAAATCCTCGCTTGCATTGCGAAGAAGAAGATCCTTTAATTCCTCGGTAAAGGGCGGTATCTCTATTTCCTCATCGGCAAACAAGCCGCCGTTCACATACGGAAACGCTGCAAGGCGCGGGTTATCGTCCGCTAAATATTTGTCTCTTTTTTCTTCCGGCGTGTCAAGAATTTTAAAAAGCTCCGCCAATGCCCGTCTTATGCCGTTTACGGGAATATCCTTCAAATAATCGTGGAACAGCATATGTTTCCCGAAAATATTCGCGTCTTCAGCGTACAAGCAAAACACAAGCCGAACACAAAGTGCGTTAAGGTCTTTGAGGGAATTTTCGTCCGGATTTTTATATTGTGCAAGCAGCTTATCGTACAAAACACCGACAATTTCTCCGGCTTTCATCGACAGCTCCATTTCACGCTTTAGGTTTACATCGCCGGTATCGACAAGGAAATTCAGGCGATAATATTCTTTCGGCAGATTTTCGAGTAATATTTGTTCTGGCTCGCCCGTTGGTTTTTCCATATCGTAGACGAGAAATTCCGAAAAATTACACGTAACAATCCAGCGCGGACGCTTGGAATACGGCAATACAGCGGAATACCGCTGTGCCTGCTGAAATGGCGTTAAAAGCGTTCCGTCTGACTGGCGTATCGGCTTGCGGAGATCTTTCCCCAAGCCTTTCTGTTCAATCATGACGTGCGTTGCATCGATGAATCCGTCGATAAAGCTCGTGTGATCGAGCATTACCTGATTTTCAAAAGAAATAAAGCTCTTTACGTCCTCGACGCCGAGAACGTCGCCCAAGAGTGAGAGCCAGAACGTCTGACTTTCACCCTTTTCATAGCCTTTATTTTTCCAAAATGCCGCAAACTCCTTCGCTGCTTGTTTTTGCTTTACATCATTCATAATTTCCTCCTGTTATATCATTCTAAAATGCGTAAGTGCATCTTTAATCGCCGCTTCTTTCTCCGGCGGGCATATAAGCTGTTTTGTATCCTCCGATTTCGGCTTATTATAATTCTCCCGTTCAATAATCCCGTACTTCCTTTTAACCTGCGCGATATACAGACTGCTGACTTTTAATCCGCTGTGTTCAAGAACATACGCTTTAATCTGCTCATACGTTGCCTGACCTCGTTTATCCTGCACCAATTCTTCCACGTCCACATCAATATTGATATGCAACGGACTTCTTCTCAGAACTAACTGACATACCGTCTCAACGTGGCACGAGGAGATAGCTTGTACGTCAAATGCCATTGTTCGTTTATGAGAACATATCAATAGCATTTTGCCTATATGCCTGTTTGTGGGAATATGTCCGAATTTCACTTAAAAATTCTTAATAAAAACCAAAATCGCCATTGTAACTTACTTTCTTCCATACAATGCTCTGCCCAAACCCTCATAGCTTCAATGGCATTAATATCTTTCGACTCAATATAGTTTTTTAAATTCTTATAAAAATTCCTTACCCTTAAATCATTGTGCATATTATGTGCCAATTCCTTATCTATACAATTTATAATACAATTGTATTGTTCCTTACCATCACAAGTACACGCTAATATTGCATAAGTAGTTGCAGTTTTCAATGCCAAATATTGATCTGTTTTTATGTCATTTAATGTCGAAAGAATACTGTATACAGCAATTTGATAAATTGCATAAAAAATTCCTATTCTTTCTAATAATTCAACCCAATCTTCGGTTGGAAATTGTTTGCAACTTATATACGTCAGTAGTCCTACCACAACACACAATTCCAATAACACCAACAATATTTGTTTTATGTTTTTTGCAATAATATGTCTTTGCTTCAGTCCATCCATTCAAATTATCCTCTCAAGCCATCATTTTCATCCCTATACCCTTTAACAATAATTGTTCCCGTTGCTCGTTTTCCTATATTCTTTGATAATATGGAATATGCTATTTCATATTCCCCATTTGCATCATCTGTAAAAACAAATGGAGCTAACCATTTAATTTCACCAGCTCGCAAATTCTCTATTTCATAATTGACTTTTCCTGTTTCATCCTCTTTTGCTTGATATAATGCAAATCTATCTACCAAATCATCATAATCATATTCTATAGAATAAAAAGGCAAATGATATTCATAGCTTTCCAATATAACCGTTTCATTAACATCAACTGATATAATTGAATTTTCTTTTGCCGAAAAAACCTTTTTTATAAAATCTTTTTTTAATATATGTTCCGCAATAACACCCAACAATTCTTTTTCACTTTCTATAATATTACTATTAAAATCAAACAATTGTATTCTTGATTTTTTTAAATCCAACGAAACGGTTACATCGGTATCACTCATAGTACTATCATTACTTATACATAACGGAATAAAATACAACTGTTTTATATTGCGATCAAATATGTCTATAATATTTAGTTGATGTATAATGCCTCTTAATTTATCTATCAAATCATTCTTATTTTTTTCTTCTTCTGTACCATATATTATATTGTCGCTACACATCGCAAAGAAATTGCTACTTTTTAAATTTCCAACATGATAGAATCCATCCGATACTCGAATATCCCAATATCTCTCTATATCTTCACTCATTTTTTGTTTTTGCTCTTGCCGCATTTCCAGTGATATTGCTTTAGTTTCTCTAACTCTTTTTATTCTTTCCTCAAGAGTTGCAGTTTCAGGCATTTCATCCGGCACAAACACATCTTCATCGTCCATTTTAATGTAGGATGGCAATTCAATACTTGAAATCTGTTTGATTAGCACTCGTCCCTTTTCTAATAGTCCCGCTATCTCTTCAGAAAAACTATAGTTTACATCTATACTTCTAAATCCAAATTCCGGTATTATTTCTTCTTTTGCAAAGTCGTATGAATAAAGATTCAAACTCGAATAGTATCCTGCCGTCCGAAGATTTCCATTTGCAGTAACTTCTATCCATTTTTTTATATTGTTTATGTATTCTTTTCTATTTATTTTTTTACCCTTCGTCCCCCACAACATACTAATTGATATAAGAGCCATTGACAATTCTTCTAATGTATTGTAATCCGTCACATTCCCCATTGATGAAATAAAACGATTTAAATTATCTTTTATTACACTTAATAAATGCTCTTCGTCAAAAGGTAATAATACTATACTTATATTTTTATTTTCTAAAACCGAGATAAACCCATCCAACGCCTTTTTAGTTTCTTCATCAAATTCGTCCGAATAAAATTTATCAATAGATTTTATAAAAGTATTGGCTTTTTTTCCACAGTTTCCTATAAGATATAATTGGTATGAATCAGCCTTAATATCGTCCACTATTGATTTAATCCATTCTTTCATATCAGAAACTTCAAATAGATTTACTGAGAATTTTACTTGAATGGCAACTTGCACATTATTGCCACTATCAAACAGGGCAATATCCACCTTATCCTCGGGTGTCTTACATTCTACAGAAATACTATCCCAACCATCCTTAGTACATGCCTTTATTATCGATACTATTGCCTGATATATATATCCTCTGTTACCTTCTTTCCCGCCCATGACATTTCTCCTTTTGAGTTTTATATCCACCTTATATTATAACACTATTCAATATATCATTACACCTATCTGTTTTCATTTTGTCAACTCAACCATGTAGCATTTTAACCATGGATATGTTCGGTTTTTGGCTGTTCCACGGAATTTTCAAGAATGTGCTTTTTAAGCAAAAACTCAAAAATCCCTTTATTTCAAGCCTTTTCCACACGCTACTTATTAGCCCTTGACATCAATACTACACACTCGACGCGATACAGCTATCCAAACACATCTATTATCATATAAAATTTTACCATATTTCGTTTCTCGTGTCAACATTCTTATGAATATATTAATTATTAACTATAAGCATTGATTTTATTTATTTAATAATGTATAATATTCCTATGCAAACAATTATTAATAACCCAAGGAGAAACTCATGGAGCCGAAGAAAGTAAGATTAGTGCAACAACGACAATTTAAACTTCCATCTCTATATAAAAATGTAGGGATTTATTGTCGTGTAAGCAGCCGCATACAAGAGCAGTTGAACAGTATGTCTGCTCAAGCATCATTTTTTGTTCAAATGATAAGTGAACGTATGGATTGGAAATTGGTTGATATTTACCTTGACTTCAAAAGCGGAGAAGCTGCTTTCAACAGACCGGAATTCCTGCATATGCTTAATGATGCCAAAAATAAAAAGCTTGATATTATATTGACGAAGAGTATCAGCCGTTTCGGAAGAAATACTGAAGATACTATATCTGCTCTTCGTGAATTAAAGGATGCCGATGTAACTGTTATATTTGATGAAGAGAATATTGACACCTCTACGGAAGATTCTGAACTAATGATATCTATTATATCCGCATTTGCTGAAGAGGAAAATAGATCAAGACGAGAAAATCAGAATTGGGGCATTGAAAAGAGATTGGAAGATGGAACATCGGAGGTATATACAAGGAGTTGCTATGGCTATCAAAAAGACGAAAGCGGTGAACTCATAATTAACTCCCCAGAAGCCCGAGTCGTTCAAGAAATTTTTAGTATGTATCTGTCCGGCAAGAGCATTATCGGTATTATAGACGAGCTTGAAAGGCGTGGAATTAAATCGCCAAAAGGAAAAGATAAATGGAGTAAACGAACCATTGATACTATGTTAAGTAATGAAAAATATGTAGGCGATGTGCTTGCTTTCAAAACTTATAGCATATATACGCCTAACCATAAACGGGTATCGAATAAAGACGGCTCTCACAAAAAATACCTATGCACAAATTCGCATCCCGCAATAATATCAAAAGAAATGTTTGACGCAGTACAAGAGGAAAAAACACGCAGGAGTAATGTTGTAACCGATGCGTCCGGTACTCATAGGAAATCAACAAAATATAGTTCAAAGCGAGAAAAATAAACTACCGAATATTATCAAGCCGGAGTAGGTTAATTTCTGCAACTGAATGTCAGACCTGATTTTGTGCAGTTTGTATACCATTAATCGAAATTATTTTTTGACAACTTAAGGGGGATACACCATTAATCGAAATGTTTTAGGGGGGTCCAATTCAATTTAGCCTACTTAAAAATTACGAAAAAGTAGACTAATTTTTTTCTCCCTAACACGCAAAAACCGCAGTACTACTGCGGTTTTTGCGTGTATCAAATCATGAGTACAATTGTGGCTCTCGCAACTGGGCTCGAACCAGTGACCCTCTGATTAACAGTCAGATGCTCTGCCGACTGAGCTATGCGAGATTATATAAATTTTTTACATTTTGTTCATTCCCGATAGCATCAATTTTTAGGGTTGTTTTGTTGACGGTTGCCCTGCCAACTGAGCTATGGAAGAATATGTTAATAATTTCGCATAAATCCGGCAGCGTTCTACTCTCCCGGACAGTCGCCCATCAAGTACCATCG
>JBJEIW010000049.1:0-3720 GCA_051877435.1 Candidatus Ornithomonoglobus sp. | reverse complement strand
AATGTATAATGAAATTAATATTAGAAAGGAGTTGTAATTTTCATGGCAATTTACAGATGTTCCGTCTGCGGAATGGTGTATGATGAGGAAAAGGAGGGAAAACCTATTTCCGAGCTTGACGCGTGTCCGGTATGCAAGCAGCCTGTTTCAAAATTTGAGCTTGTTGAGGCCGACCGGACGCAGGCGGTCACAAAAGAGTTTGAAGGTGATCTCGCATATGACGTGAAGTTTGCAAGAACCGATTCTTCATGTCGCTATATGGCTGAAATCCATGAGATGGCAGTTACGGGCAAAACGATAGGAGGTTCAATGGCAACAAGTATGCCAATGCCCGGCTGGGATGATATCCTCTTGTTAGGCGCGCAGCTTAATCCGCCGCCGCTTGATGACAATGATGAGGTGGACACCCGGACGATTATAGGCAAAAGGGCAAAGAAGCCAATGGTGCTGAATAACCCTGTGTACATATCCCATATGTCCTTTGGCGCGCTATCAAAGGAGGTAAAGGTTGCGCTTGCAAAGGGATCCGCAATGGCAAAGACGGCAATGTGCAGCGGAGAGGGCGGTATTCTTCCTGAGGAGAAAGATGCCGCTTACAAGTATATATTTGAATATATCCCCAACAAATATAGTGTAACCGATGAAAATCTTAAAGCCGCCGATGCGATTGAAATCAAAATAGGACAGGGAACAAAGCCCGGAATGGGAGGACACCTGCCCGGCGAAAAGGTTACAGCGGAAATTGCAGCGATTCGCGGAAAGAAGAAGGGCGAGGATATACAAAGTCCTAGTAAATTCCCGGAGCTTAATTCAAAGGAAGATTTAAAGGAAATGGTCGATATGCTCCGCAGACGTTCAGAGGGCAGACCGATAGGAATAAAAATTGCGGCGGGAAGAATAGAAGCAGATCTGGAATACTGCGTAGAGGCAGGTCCCGATTTTATAACGATAGACGGCAGAGGAGGCGCCACAGGATCAAGTCCGCTGTTCCTGCGTGAGGCAACGACAGTCCCTACAGTATTCGCGCTTTACAGGGCAAGAAAATATCTTGACTCCGTAAATTCTGATATTTCGCTTGTAATTACCGGCGGACTTAGGGTATCGGCAGACTTTGCAAAGGCTTTGGCAATGGGCGCGGACGCGGTTGCGATCGCAAGTGCGGGATTGATTGCCGCCGCATGTCAGCAGTATAAAATCTGCGGAACGGGCAACTGTCCTGTAGGCGTGGCAACGCAGGATCCTGAGCTTCGCGCACGGCTTAAAACAGACGCCGCGGCGCAGCGTGTAGCAAATTTTCTCAATGTTTCGCTTGAAGAGCTTAAAACCTTTGCACGTATAACCGGACACAGCTCAGTACATGAGCTGTGCAGAAATGACCTTGTAACGCTTGATGAGAATATTGCAAAATATACAGATATTCCTCATGCGGGAGAGATATATAAAAGCTGTACGGCAAAAACAGACAATAAGGAGGATAACACTATGAGCAAGTATGCAGGAACACAGACAGAAAAGAATCTTCTGGCAGCGTTTGCCGGAGAATCAGAGGCGAGAAATAAATATACATATTTCGCTTCAAAAGCAAAAAAGGAGGGCTTTGAGCAGATAGCGGCGCTTTTCCTAAAAACAGCCGATAACGAAAAGGAACACGCAAAGATGTGGTTCAAGGAGCTTAACGGAATAGGAAACACAGCGGAAAATCTTAAGGCAGCCGCCGAGGGTGAAAACTACGAATGGACTGATATGTATGACGGCTTTGCAAAGACAGCAGAAGCAGAAGGTTTTCCGGAGCTTGCCGCAAAATTCCGTATGGTAGGCGAAATTGAAAAGCATCACGAGGAACGCTACCGTGCACTTCTTCACAATGTTGAGGCGGCAGAGGTATTTAAGAAGAGTGAGGTTAAGATCTGGGAGTGCCGCAACTGCGGACATATCATTGTGGGTACCGAAGCGCCTGAGGTATGCCCGGTATGCGCTCATCCACAGAGCTACTTTGAAATCAATAGCAAAAACTATTAAATCCTATATAGCCAAGAAACGGCATAGTGTGAAAGCTATGCCGTTTCTTGGGTGATTTTTAAATTATATCGGTTGATTCCGTCGGCATGCCGAAGTCATAGTAATAGTCCGAATCAGGAACCGTGTAATATCTGACTCTCGGTTTCATCGGATGAAAAAGCATACCGATCAGAATTAACAGCGCAAGTATGCCCGCAGCCGAGATTATTATGCTCCGCTTATCGATGTCAGAAAGACTGTGTTTTTTGTTTTGCAGGGTGACATGGCAGCATGTTCCGCAGTACGGGCAGCATATAGTATAATCAGCAGCGCCCGAAGGAGCGGCGGCTCTGAAAACCTGACCGCAGCGGCAGTTAATATCGAGAGTTCTCGGTGTGCAGCGGTCAATCCTTCTTTGATTCAGCTTTCTGCGCAGCAGCGAGATAAAAGTATATATACCGTATGCAGCAATAGCCGTAAGACAAATATATACAATAACATATGATGCGACATTGAGGAAAAACAGCAATATTGCTCCGGCAATAAGAATAGTCGCCACAAGACATATCAAAAGCATAATGTCACCTTCTTTTAATGTTAATCGGCAAGCTTTTTTGCAGCCTCGATCGCTATTGCGCATTCAACACGCTTTTTCTCAAATTCACACGCGAGGGCATATGGCTTGTTGATATCACCGTTAAAGTTAAATGCGTTAGCGCTGCATCCACCGCTGCAGTAGAATTTGGCAAAGCAGCTGCGGCACCTATCCTTGGTGTATATATTTGACTTTTCAAAATAGCTGCTGATTTCCTTATTGACATTGCCGTCATGAACATTACCCATAAGGAAGTCCTTGTTTCCTACGAACTGATGGCACGGGTACAGGTCACCATCAGCGGCAACAGCGAGATATTCGTGACCTGCGCCGCAGCCCGAAAGACGCTTTATCGCGCAGGGCCCCTGGTCAAGGTCAATCATGAAATGGAAGAAGTTGAACCAGTTTCCGTTTTTCCAGCGCTTTAAATATTCTGCGGCAAGCTTTTCGTACTGCTCAAAAATCTCGGGTATATCCGATTCTTTAAGCGCATACTCCGCCTCATCGGGAGCGACAACCGGCTCAACGCTTGTCTGCTTGAAGCCGAGGTCGGCAAGGTGAATAACGTCCTCTGCAAAGTCTTTGTTAAAGGCTGTGAAGGTTCCGCGGACATAATATCTGTCCTGATTGCGGCTTTCTGCCAAATCAAGGAATTTCGGAAGAATGGTATCATATGTACCCTCACCGTTTACTTTAGGACGCATACGGTCATTGACCTCTTTTCTGCCATCGATGCTGAGAACCACATTTGACATATTCTCGTTTATGTATTTCTTTTTATCCTCGTCAAGAAGAATACCGTTTGTGGTAACGGTAAATCTGAAATTCTTGCCATGCTTTTCGCCCTCATTCTTTGCGTATTCGGTGATTTCCTTGACAACGTCAAAGTTCATAAGAGGTTCCCCACCGAAATAGTCAATTTCGATGTTTTTTCTGTTTCCGCTGTTGGCAATAACGAAGTCGATCGCCCTTTTACCCGTTTCAGCACTCATCATGCCGCGGGCGCCGTGGTATTCACCTGTACCGGCAAAGCAGTATTTGCAGCGTAGATTGCAGTCGTGGGCGATGTGTAGACATAGAGCCTTTACAACACTCTTCTTATTCCAGTTCTTTGCAAATTCCTCATA
>JBJEIW010000048.1:0-3723 GCA_051877435.1 Candidatus Ornithomonoglobus sp. | reverse complement strand
GAATGTCGTGGAGCTGGAGCGTTTCGCAGGTCGTGGCATGGATTTTGTTGACATTGTATTTTTCGCATATGTCAATTACGCTTTTCAGTCCGTCCGTTGAAAGCCTGCCGCCCGTTATGCGCAGCCGGAGCATACTGCTTTTTGCTCCCCTTTGGGCATAGCTGCCGTAGCCGCCGGAAAAGCCCTTATAATCCTTAACGCTGATTTCGCCGTTTGCGAACTGCTCTGTCTTTTTACGGAACAATTCTAATTTTTCTTTTAACTCTGCATTCATTTTGTACATCTCCTTTTTGTTATATTATAATTTCTGCGCGGCTGCCGCCGGTCTTTGATTTCCGCACGACAATCTGCCGGTCAATACGTTCTTTTAGCTCATTCACATGCGAGATTATTCCGACAAGGCGGCGGCTGTCAGATAACTCTGTCAATGTTTTTACCGCCTGATTGAGCGACTCGTCATCAAGCGAGCCGAAGCCCTCATCTACAAACATGGTGCCGAGCTGTATGCCGCCGGAGCTTCTCTGGATCTCATCGGAGAGACCGAGAGCGAGGGAGAGCGACGCCTTAAAGGATTCGCCGCCCGAAAGGGTTCTTACGCTGCGCTCCGTTCCGTTGGCGTGGTCGATGACATCAAGCTCCAGTCCGCTCTGACTTTTGTTGTTTTCCGCTGTGCGGCGGCGCTTTAGCTCGTACTGACCGCCGGACATACGCATAAGACGCAGATTTGCGCGGGAGAGTATGCGGTCAAAGTAAGTCATCTGGATATAGGCTTCAAGCTCAATTTTTTCCTTGCCCGTGAGATTGCCGCGGGCGGTGTCGTCAAGAGCCTTGAGCCATATATATTTTTCTTCGCGCTTTGAGATCTCGCTGTTAAGCTTTGTTATGTTATCAAGCGTTGTTCTGTTGCCGCTGAGCCTGATATTAACGGCATCGCGCGCCGCATTTTTTTGAGTCTTATCTGAAACAAGCTCATTTTTTTCGAAATTGAGAGCGTCCGCATCGGGAGCTTCACTGCTTTCTATTCCTTCCGAAAGCGCTTTTATTTGTCCCTCGAGAGTGTCGCATTCCGCCTTATTGTCGGATAATGCCTTCTGTGCATTATCATGCGCAGTTTGCAGCCTTTTTATTTTGGTTTCGGCGCGGCTGATTTCTTTTTCTGCTTCTTTTATATCTCTGAACATGAGCGATTTGCCGAGGACTTCAACCGCTTCACTCATAGACTGTGACTTTGCCGATTTATCAGCAAGTGAAATTTCTTTTTCTCTTGAAAGCGTGTCGGAACGGTCAAGCTCTTTTTCCGATTCGGGTATTTTCTTATCAAGCGCCGCAAGCTGCAAAACATTGTTTTCCTCTGAGGCAATTTTTGAGCTGAGCTCATCAAGGTCTTTTTCAAGCGACAGCTTAGCGTCCGCAAGCCGGATTTCGATTTCTGATATTTCAAGAACTCCGAAAAGCGCGGAGGCTGAGGAAATTATTGAATTTTCCTCTGTTTCATACTGACCGTTCAGCCTGCTTGCATCAGCGCTTTTTTTGCTTTGCTTTGCCTGAGCCGCCTCGTTTGCCGCCTGCGCCGCTTCAAGCTCCTCCTTGGTCGGAGCCTGCTCTGTTTTCTGTGCAATATGCGGATGCTCCGTTGATCCGCATACCGGACACGGTTCGCCGGGGATAAGGGTTTCGCCGAGAATACCCGCCTGACTATCAAGATATGCGGTATTCATACGGATATATGTATCATTCGCCTCTGCAGCCGCTGCCTTTGCCTTTATATAGTCAGACTGAGCCTTGTCGCGGCGTTTTTTAAGCTTTGCGTGCTTGGCAAGGCTTTCGCTGATTGTGTTAAGGCTTTCCTCCTTCGCTTTAAGCTCCTTTTCTGTCTGCCTGTGCTTTTCAAGCTCAAGGGCGGAATCTTTTAAGCGCTCACGGCTGTTTTTATCCGTTTCTATTTCTTTTTTCAGCTGCTCATGCTTTTCCTTAAGTCCGGCGCATTCTGATTCAAGCGATACAACTTCCTCTTTCAGCTTATCAAGGGCTTTTGTGTCTCTTTCTAACTGCTCATATTTCGGAAGCTCATTTTTTATTATTGTAATTCTTTCGGAAAGCGCGTCCTTTTCTTTAAGAGCCTCCTCCGCGGCGTCTGCCGCTGCCTTTAATCCGGCTGTGCTCTCATGCGCTTTTTCAAGCGTCTTCTGCGCCTGCACAAGACTGCTTTTGCTTTTTTCTATCTCCGCGGCTTTTCCGAGTTTTTCATTCACCGCGGTGAGCCTGTCCTCAATATCCTTTAATGCCTTGTCAAGCTCTGCGCTTTCAGCCTCATCCTGCGCTGTTATGCGGCCGATAAGGTCAAGCACCTCAGAGGTTGTCAGCTCGCCGTTTTTCGCTTTTTCCGCTTCAAGCTCCAGAACGTCGTCGGGCTTGCAGACAATACCGTTTATGTAACCTCTGCGCTGTGTCATATAGCCGTCAAGCTCACGCTTTAAAGCAGATGTGTTTTCCTTCAGCTTGTCCTGCAATATGTTATAGCAGTGAGTGTTAAATATCTGGCGGAAAATTTCCTGTCTTTGCTCCGTTCCCGCAAGCAGCAGCTTCTGAAATTCACCCTGCGCGATCATTGCGATCTGCCGGAACTGGTTACGGTTTATGCCCATGATCTCAACTATGGCGCTTGTTACCTCTGTAGGCTTTGCAAGGGGCTTTCTGCTGTCGGGGAAAATCAGCTCCGCCTTGGCAGCTTCCTTTGTCATGCCGCTTCCGTTCTTTTTGGGACGCATATATTCGGGATTTCTTTTCACTCGGTAGCGCTTGCCCGAATATTCAAATTCAAGCTCCACATAGGTGGGGGTAACATCCCTTGCGTATTTGCTGCGCAGCATCTGGACGCTTCTTACATCTCCGCTTGTTTCGCCGTAAAGCGCGTATGTGATCGCGTCAAAAATCGTTGTTTTTCCCGCGCCAGTATCTCCGGTTATAAGGTATAGTCCGCTTTCACCGAAGCGGTCAAGCTCAAATTCTGCCTTATCCGCATACGGACCGAAGGCGCTTATTGTAAGCTTTAAAGGTCTCATAACGCTTCCTCCCACACGTTTTCTATAAGCTCGGACATATATTTCTTCTGTTCCTCAGTCATAGGCTGATTGTTCTGCTGCTCGTAAAACTCGGAGAACAGCTCAAGCGGAGATTTTTCACTGACATCGTCCGCGCCTGTTATTATCTCGTTTTTACGCGTGCGGGTGTTGTCGTAATCAACGCGCATCAGATTTTTATAGATTATCTGAAGCTTGCCCATAACATCGGGTATATCGTTTTCGTCCGTGAGGGTTATGCGCAGATAATCATCCGTTGCGGTATTTTCGTAATTTGCCCTCAGCGTCAGCTCGTCATAGCTTCCCCGCAGCTCCCGCATATCATGGAGGGGAGTAAGGGGAACGGTGGAAATCTCAACGCTTCCCTTTTCCTTAAGCTCAACTACCGTAACGGACTTTTCATCACCGCTTTCGGAAAACGAATATTTCAGAGGTGTTCCAGAGTAGCGGATCGTGTCGCGAGTCACGCTCTGCGGTCTGTGGATATGCCCCAGAGCCACATAATCAAACGGGTCAAATACGGACGCGTCAACATTATCTGTCCCTCCTACAGAGATGTCCTCTGATTCACAGCGCGCCGCGCCGGTCACAAGCTGATGTGTTATTAATACGCTGCGCTTTGAGGTGTCAACGTTCATTTCAC
>JBJEIW010000047.1:0-3724 GCA_051877435.1 Candidatus Ornithomonoglobus sp. | reverse complement strand
CATGATGAAGCTTATGGATGAGGATCCGACCTTCTCGGTTACAAATAATGCGGAAACCAAGCAGACGCTTATAAACGGTCAGGGCGAGCAGCATATTGACGTTATAGTAAGCAAGCTGAAGAATAAATACGGCGTATCGGTTATTCTTGAAGATCCGATAACAGCCTACCGCGAGACGATCACAAAGACTGCAACGGTTGAGGGCAAGCACAAGAAGCAGTCCGGCGGTCATGGTCAGTACGGTCATGTAAAGATCGAATTTGCGCCGGGTCTTACTGAGGAAATGATGTTTGAGGAAAAGGTGTTCGGCGGAAGCGTTCCGAGAAACTTCTTCCCGGCAGTTGAAAAGGGCTTAAGAGACAGCTCAGAGCATGGTGTTCTTGCCGGATATCCGGTTGTAAACCTTAAATGCACGCTGCTTGACGGCTCATATCATCCGGTGGATTCATCGGAAATGGCGTTCAAGACGGCGGCTTCGCTCGCATATAAGGAGGGCATGAAGCAGGCAGGTCCGGTTATCCTTGAGCCTATCGGTTATCTCAAGAGCTATGTGCCCGAGAACATAATGGGCGACGTTATAGGCGATATAAACAAGAGACGCGGAAGAATTATGGGCATGGGCGAAAGCGACAAGCCGGGACTTAATCTGGTTGAAGCAGAAGTCCCTGTATCGGAGATGCACAAGTATTCAACAGACCTTCGCGCAATGAGCGGCGGCGCGGGCACATTCACTTTTGAATTTGTACGCTACGAAAGAGCGCCGATGGAGGTTGCAAATAAGATTATTGCCTCATCACATTGATCAAGCTTTTCACAACAATAAATAAACTGAGACAAGGGCCGGAGCGGATATAAGCTTCGGCCTTTGTCATATGCAATAATTATCACAGCGGTAAATATAAGCTGAAAAGCATATAACTGTATGTAATTGAATAAGTTTTATATATCCATAAAACTTATTCAATTACGCGGTTTGCATTAAGTATGCTTATAAATAATACAGATTACTTAATGCAAACCGTATGTCTGAAAGAAGAAGTCATATAATGTTGATTTTCAAGGAACAGCGCTTGTAATATTTTTTAAAAGCATGAAATATTATAGACTAACAGATTGAAAGTGAGGGATTATATGAGCGAAAAAGAAAAAAAGGAAGTCCCAAGAAACGTAATAGTTACATATGATGTTAACGGTTTATCACTTGTTGACTGCATGAAAAATATAATAATAAACAAAAAAATACTTGATAAAATTTAAAAAGTCTTTACTTATAATTACAAGGAGGTTGCTATGAACGATAATAATACAAACAGGGCAGCTTTATATTGCAGACTGTCTAAAGAGGACATAGACAAAATTAACAAAGGAGATGATAGTGCCAGTATAATCAACCAACGAATATTATTGGAAGACTATGCAGCAAATAAAGGCTTTTCAATATACAAGGTATATCAGGATGATGATTACAGCGGATTATTTGACGACAGACCCGGTTTTGAAAGTATGATTGAGGATGCAAAAAACGGCAAATTTGGTATCATTATTGCGAAAACTCAATCGAGATTTACCAGAAACATGGAGCATATGGAGCATTATCTTCATGATGTTTTTCCTTCGCTCGGTATACGATTCATAGGTGTTGTCGATAACGCCGATACAAAGAACAAAGGCAACAAAAAGGCTCGGCAAATAAACGGTTTAATCAATGAGTGGTATTGTGAAGATTTATCAGAAAACGTAAGAGCGGTTTTTAAGAGTAAAATGAAAAAAGGTCAATACCTTGGCTCCTCCGCGCCGTATGGATACATCAAAGACCCCAAAGACAATCATAAATTAATTATTGACGAGTATTCTGCGGATATTATAAAGAGAATATTTGCTTTGTATTTAGCCGGTAACAGTAAATATCACATAAGTCAGATACTTAACAGCGAAGGAATTTTAATACCCACTAAATATAAAAAAGAAGTTCTTAAATCAACATACTATAATCCCAGAAGCAGTTCAGACAGTGTATGGACTGAACAAACTATACACACCATTCTGAATAATGAGGTTTACATAGGAGCCGTTGTGCAAAATAAGCAAGCGTCTGTTTCATACAAGAACAGAAAAAAATATGTTGTTCCCGAGAAGGAACGAATAAAAGTTTATAATATGCATGAACCGATTATTGATTTAGATACATGGGAATTGACACAAAAAGCGCTTAAATTACGGACAAGAGAAACCCATATGGAGAAAAAGGTAGATTTGTTCTCAGAAAAGCTTTACTGCGCTGACTGCGGAAAGAATCTGGTTAGATGCCATAACCGCAAGCATGAGTTTATAGGCTACTATTGCGCCGCTTATAAAAAATTCGGGAATAAGGGATGTACAAGCCATCAAATTGGATTTAAAGAGCTTAAGAGCATTGTACTCTCAGAAATACAGAAAAGTGCAAAGGAAATTCTCAGCCCTGATGACGTGGAATATCTGCAAAATTCCGCTAAAAAGATGACGACAAATTATCATGAAATACAGCTTAAACAGTTCAAACAGAAATTGGAAACAGCAAGCAATTATATCGATAAGATATATAAAGACTATTTAGACGGGCTTATTTCTCGTGAAGAGTATATAAAATATCGGAATAAATATAACAGTGAGCAAAATGAAATTCAAGCTCAGATTGAAGTTTTAACAGCGCAATTCAGCGATGAAAAAAGTTCTGAAAAATATAAAAATACATGGTTAGAGAAATTCACTGATTATATTAACGTAGATGAGCTTGACAGAATAATGGTGCTTGAATTAATTGATAAAATTGAAGTTACAAATGATGGCGAAGTACATATAGCATTCAGATTTAACCGGGGTGTTTCCTTTACATAATTGCAGCATGCGTGGCGATGGCGGAGTACATTGCCGGCAGCGAAAGCGGGTTTGTCGATATGATGAATAAAATGGCGCGGGAGCTTGGAATGACCAATACCCATTTTGTGAATACAAACGGACTTGACGAGGAAAATCATTATTCCTCCGCGCGTGATGTCGCAATAATGTCAAGGGAGCTGCTGACGCATCAGAAGATAACGGACTATACCTCGATATGGACTGACCAGCTGCGGGACGGAAAATTTCAGCTTGCAAACACAAATAAGCTTGTGCGGTTTTACAGCGGCGCGAACGGGCTTAAAACAGGCTCGACCTCAAAGGCGCTGTGCTGCCTTTCGGCGTCCGCGGAGCGTGACGGTATGCAGCTTATAGCGGTTGTTCTGGGCGCGCCCACCTCGGATAAACGGTTTTCGTCCGCAAGAGCGCTGCTTGATTACGGCTTTGCAAATTACGGGATAAAGGTTCTTATATCGGAGGGAGAGGAAGCGGCGCAGGCGGATATAATTAACGGAACGAGCGCTTCGGTAAAGGCGGTTGCGGCGGAAAACAAATCGCTTTTAATGTCAAAGGCGGAGGCGAAGGAGCCGGAAAGAATAATATACTTAAATGACAATATAACCGCGCCCATATCCAAGGGCGACGTTCTGGGAACCGTCGAATTTGTCTGTGACGGAACTACTATCGAAAGCGTAAATCTTATCGCGGCGGAGGATGTGGCGAAGAAGGGGATAGGTATGATAATAAGAGATATAGTCACAGGCTTCATGTGAAAATTATGATAAATTTACAAAAAACACTGTACAAACAGATAAAATTATGTTATAATATTAACAATACATATTGAAAA
>JBJEIW010000046.1:0-3726 GCA_051877435.1 Candidatus Ornithomonoglobus sp. | reverse complement strand
TATAAAGCCCCGTCAGGTGTTTTTCGGACGGGGCTTTGCGCTTTGTATGCTGATTTGGGGTTAAATTATTGTTTAGCGGCGAACCTCTCAGTCAGCCTTCGGCTGACAGCTCCCCTTAAAAGGGGAGCCAATGCTCCGGCGGCGCTCTGCTAAAGGCTCCCCTTCCAAGGGGAGCTGGCACGGCGCAGCCGTGACTGAGAGGTCATGTATGCATATAAACAATAATTTAACATCACAAGCGGCTGTGAATATTTTGTAAAATGACCATCATAGCATTGACTTTTGTTTGCCGCAGCTTTGCAATGTCGTTTTAACCCTCTTAAACGTCGTTTCACGGCAGGTCTATTGACAAAGCTTTTAAATTTTATTATAATAAAAATAGTTAATAAATCCATTCAAGGAGGTAATTTATATATTCAAAATTCACAAACAGCTTTATAACAACAAATATATTTTGAAAGGACTGAAACCATGAAACTAAAAAAGATTTTATCAATTTTATTAACATGTATGATGGCGGCGGGCGCGGTACCGACTCCGGTGTCTGCCGGAGATTATCTTAAGGTGGAATCGGTGTATGTTAATAATTTCATTTATCCTGCAACGAGAACGGATCTCAGAGACGAATCCATCTACTACCTTATGATCACCCGTTTTTACGACGGTGATTCAAGCAACAATGTTCACTGCTGGGATGACGGTCAGGCAGGAAATCCCGATTCCGACCCGGCATGGCGCGGCGACTTTAAGGGGCTTATCGAAAAGCTGGACTATATCAAGGCTCTCGGCTTTACTGCGGTGCAGCTTACTCCCGTTGCTCAGAATGCCTCGGGCTATGATTACCACGGCTACCACCCCATAAATCTGAAAAGGATAGACCCGAGATTTGAATCCGAGGGGTACACCTATCAGGATCTTATAGGCGCCTGCCACGCAAGAGATATGAAGGTTATCCAGGAGGTTACTTTTAACAACACCTCGAATTTTGGCGAGGAAAATCTGTGCAAGCTTTTTGAGGTGAACGAGGACGCCGACCTTTCTATCTTAGAAGAGGCGCTTACTCCCACAAAAACACTCCTTGACGCTTACGGATTAAACAGCGCCGAGGAATATTGGGCGCAGGCGGGCAGTGCTCAGTATAGCCAAAGACTGAACCTTATGAAAAATACGGAATACGCTGCTGATAACGGAAACTCAACAGGCTCACTGCCCGCTGAAAAAGACTATGACATAGGCAAGCTGTCGTCCTCCGAGGTGTTTAACCCAAGCAACAATTATCACAGCGGATATTTTCAGAACTTGAACTGGGATGATTGGACATGTAAGTTTTCTCAGATAGCAGGAGACTGTGTTGACATAAACACCGAAAATCCCGCTGTGGCCCAATACCTTGTAGAGGTTTGCAAAATGTATGTGGATATGGGTGTAGACGCTTTTGTCATAGAGAATGCACGTCATATAGACCGACTTTCTCTCAATATGCAATTCATAGAGCAAATAAAAGACCTTTTCAGAGAAAAGGGAAAGGATCCGGAAGTATTTTTAGATGTAGTTACAAGATATACGGATGTATGGTACAGAGGAGTAGCAACAGAGTCAACACCGTATTATACATGGAAAGAGAGTAACGATAAGTGGGCTGACCAATGGAGCTTCGGAACTTCTCGAGAAGATATAAATAACAATATGAACCTTGTTTTCGACCATACGATTAAAGAATACGATACATCAGATGAGCCCACAAGCGACAATGCACTGCTGGACGGCATTACATATCACGAGCCGGATTACACTATGGCAAGCGCAAACATCAATGATTATGCCATGCATCGTAACTTTGGCAGTGCGTCAACAGCATATAATAAAGCATTGGCAGGCGACCGGTATTTTAACGATTCCACATGGAATATCACGTTTGTAGACAGTTATGACTATTCACCCGAACAACCTGCTGAATCTACAGGATTTGAAGGCGGAACGCAGACGTGGGCGGAAAATCTGTGTCTTATGTTTACCTTCCGAGGTATTCCGAGAGTTACGGCAGGCACAGAGGTTGAGTTCAAAAAGGGAGCGGTGATTGATGTCGGACCAAATGCGCCCTTGGAAGAAACAAGACGCGCCTACTACGGCGACTATCTGGAGGGCGATGTAGATGCAACCGATTTTTCTGAATTTACTGCAAGCGGTACTGTTGCGGATACGCTCAGCTCTCCCCTTGCTAAGCACATACAAGAGCTTAATACAATCCGCCAGGCTGTTCCGGCTCTGAGAAAAGGTCAGTATACCACATCGGACGAATATGTATCGGGAGATATGGCGTTTATCCGCCGATACACCAATGAAGAAGAGAAGATTGACAGCCTTGCGCTTGTGACAATATCAGGCGGCGCGGAGTTTAAAAATATCCCGAACGGTACATATATTGATGCTGTAACGGGTGAACCGAAGGATGTAACTGACGGAACACTTTCGGTTACGGCTCTGGGCAAGGGCGACATGAGAGTATATGTGTGCGCGGCGGCAGGCTTTACGGGACCTGATACGCAGCTTGATGTGCCAACCTATACGCTGAGCTTTGACGGAAACGGCGCGGAGGGAAGCATGGATAGCATCAGCGCGTCTTCCTTTGGTTATGTTACTTTGCCGGAATGCACCTTTACAGCTCCCGCAGGCAAGGTGTTTAAGGCATGGAGCATAGGCGGCACAGAGTATAAGGCAGGCTCATCGGCACTGCTTAAGGCTGATTCAACAGCGGTACCTGTATGGGAGGATATTACTATTACATATTACGACCTTTATTTAGGTGATACGCAGGTATACTCGCTGAACTGCGATGATATTTTAGGAGATAAAACGGCAAGCTATGACGCTCAGACGCAAACTCTTACCCTGAACGGATACACAGGCGGAGCAATAACCTCAGGCCTTGATACGCTTAATGTTTCCCTGACGGAAAACAGTGAAAACACAATCAGCGGCGGCGATTACGGAATATATTCAGACGGCAGCGTCAGAATAAGCGGCGGCGGCACCGCTGCGGCAATCGGAAAGCAAAACGGAATTATGGCGGTAAACGGCGGCATTGATATTGAGGGCGGAGTTTTAAACGCTTTAGGAGAAGAAAGCTTTGCGCTGAGCGGCGGCGGCACCATCAGCATTTGTGATGCAGTCGTTACGGCGGCATCGCATAACGGCACAGCTTTAAACAAGGCTCCGAGCCTTGACGGCTTTACAAAAGAATACGATACGGCGGCAAGCGAAAAGGCAAACGGCGCCGGAGCGGGAGAATATGTAAGCGGAGATAACGGGCTTTATAAGTATTTTAAGGTAAATCCTTATTATACGGTAAGCTTCTCCCCCGACAGCTCAAGCAGCGGTGTTATGGACAGCATAAAAACAGTGTCGGGGATTATAACGCTTCCCGAATGTGCCTTTACCCCCGCTGATGATAAAACCTTTGTCTGCTGGTCAGACGGCACAAAATACTATAAAGCGGGTGCAAAGATTGCCGCCACTGCGGACGTAAGCTTTACACCCTGCTGGGAATCGTCCGGCGGCGCAGCAGCGGAGGATAACACGGTTTATTTACTCAACAACGCAGGCTGGAGTACAGTATACGCATATTGCTGGAACCTATCCCCTTTTTCCAACAATGCAGCCTGGCCCGGCGTTGCGATGCAGAATATAGAGGGAACAGACATATGGAAATTAACCGTTACGACAGGA
>JBJEIW010000045.1:0-16979 GCA_051877435.1 Candidatus Ornithomonoglobus sp. | reverse complement strand
ATTGTATCTTAGATTTTTATGTTTTTCCATAATTCAAGAAATGATTTTTTTCATTCTTTTTGGACATTTTTTGCGTAATGTCCAAAAATGTAATAATTATATCCTTGTGGGAAAAAACACGACAGAAAATAATTTTTGGCGAATGAAATGAAGGCAAGAAAATGTTATACTTTATAATAACATAAAAAGATACTTACAAGAATATTAAAATGGAGGATACAAACCATGGATGAAATAAAAACCCCTAAAAAACCAATGATTTTTTACTATATCATTGCTCTGATTATTTTGCTGTTGTTTAACTTTTTGGCAATGCCGGCTATGCTTCGTATGCTGCAGCCGCGCGTCAGCGAGGTTGACTACGGAACCTTTATGAAAATGACTGAAGAAAAAAATATCGGATATGTACAAATTCAGTATAATCAAATTATCTTTACGGATAAGAATAAGGAAAATTTTTATAAAACAGGCATAATAGATGATCCCGGCAGAACAGAAAGGCTTTATGAGTCAGGGGCAAAATTCTCGCAGCAAATTGTGAAAGAACCATCTCCTTTTGTCAGCTTTCTTGTTTCGTGGGTACTCCCTATTTTGATATTTATCGGTATAGGACAGTTTATATCAAGGCAGATAATGAAAAAGGCGGGCGGACAAAATTCCATGATGTTCGGCATGGGCAAAAGCAATGCAAAGATTTATGTAAAATCCACATCAGGGATTGACTTCTCAGATGTTGCCGGCGAGGACGAGGCTAAGGAAAATCTTGCGGAAATAGTAGATTATCTGCATAATCCGAAAAAATACAGTTCAATAGGAGCATCAATGCCAAAAGGTATTCTTCTCGTAGGTCCTCCGGGAACAGGAAAAACAATGCTTGCAAAAGCGGTTGCAGGTGAATCAAATGTTCCGTTTTTCTCAATATCAGGCTCTGAATTTGTAGAAATGTTCGTCGGAATGGGAGCGTCAAAGGTACGCGATTTATTTAAGCAGGCAAAGGAAAAGGCTCCCTGTATTGTTTTCATAGATGAGATAGATGCAATAGGTAAAAAGCGTGATGGGCAGTATGGCGGGAATGATGAGCGTGAGCAGACGCTAAATCAGCTTTTAACCGAAATGGACGGATTTGAGGGTAACAATGGAGTAATTATTCTGGCAGCGACAAATCGTCCGGAGTCGCTCGATCCGGCTTTGATGCGTCCGGGGCGTTTTGACAGGCGTGTTCCTGTGGAGCTTCCCGATTTAAAGGGACGTGAGGAGATACTGAAAGTACACGCAAGGAAAATCAAGATTGACAGCAATGTGGATTTTGGCACTATTGCAAGAATGGCATCAGGCGCATCGGGCGCTGAGCTTGCCAATATCGTAAACGAGGCGGCACTGCGTGCGGTGCGTGAGGGCAGAGCATCTGTTACACAGGAAGATCTTGAGGAAAGCATAGAAGTTGTCATTGCGGGATACCAAAAAAAGAACGCAATCCTTTCCGATAAGGAAAAACAGATTGTCGCATATCACGAAATCGGACACGCTCTTGCAGCAGCACTGCAGACACATTCTGCGCCTGTGCAGAAAATCACAATTATTCCACGCACATCGGGAGCACTGGGATACACCATGCAGATTGAGGATGGCAATCATTATCTGATGTCAAAAGAAGAAATCGAAAATAAAATTGTTACGCTTACGGCGGGACGTGCTGCTGAAGAGGTTGTTTTTGGTTCTGTTACTACGGGCGCATCAAACGATATTGAGCAAGCGACAAAGCTTGCCCGTTCTATGATTGCGCGTTACGGAATGAGTGAGGAATTTGATATGGTAGCTATGGAGAATGTGACAAACCAGTATTTGGGCGGTGATACCTCTCTTTCCTGTTCGTCTGAAACACAAACTAAAATAGATGAGAAGGTTGTAAGTATTGTTAAAGAACAGCATAAAAAAGCCGTTAAATTACTTGAAGCTAACAGAATGAAGCTTGACAAGCTTGCACAATATCTGTATGAAAAAGAAACAATTACAGGTGAAGAATTTATGACTATTTTAAATGCGGAATAGATGTTACAAGTATTATAAATGGAGGGAGGTATAGTTATGGCTGAATCTTTCGCTTCGGGAATGAATTTCTATAAGCTGTTTTGGGTATTCTTTATAGGCTGCTTTTTAGGGGTTGTTATTGAAACAATATGGTGTTTGTTACGGTTAGGTCATATTGAAAGCCGTGCCGGGCTGATTTACGGACCGTTTAATCTTGTGTACGGTCTGGGAGCACTGTTGATGACAATAACTCTCGTGCGTTTTACGGGATACAGAGATTTATGGATTTTTCTTGTCGGTTCACTTATAGGAGGTATTTTCGAATACGTATGCAGTTTTGTGCAGGAAAAACTGTTTGGAACGGTATCATGGAACTATAAAAATTTTCCCCTTAACCTTAACGGGCGAGTTAATATGCTGTACTGTTTCTTTTGGGGTTTACTTGCACTTGTATGGGTTAAGGATTTATATCCGAAAATGTCATGGATGATAGAAAAGATACCTAATGCATATGGGAAACCGCTTACATGGCTGTGTTTGATCTTTATGGGTTTCAATACTATCATGTCATCGTGCGTTGTTTATCGTATGAGTAAGCGGCAGAAAGGTATTCATTCTTCAAATATTTTTTGGAAATACATAGATACTCATTATGACGATGAAAGAGTAAAGAGGATTTATCCTAATATGAAATTAGTCGGAATTATGAATAAAGTTAATGAGAAAGCAGATGGTGAGCATACTGTTTTCTATAAACATCAAGTTCAAACAAAGATAGATTAACTGCATTCATTCAATAGGTGCATTAATATTTTTATCTATTGGAGTGTGGCACATCGAAAACGACAGTCGCAACAGTGACTTGTTTATAAAAAACTATAGAACAATACGGAGGTTGAAAATGAAAAAAGTTGTAATAACAGGAATTGGTACGGTAAATCCGGCAGGAAACAATATTCCTGAATTCAAAAAAAATCTATATGACGGGAAATGCTGTATTTCCCCCATTGAAGATTTAGGTGCAGAGGAGTTCCCAGTAAAAGTGTGCGGTAAAATTAACGGATTTAATCCCGAGGATTATTTTGATAAAAAAGAATTACGGCGTATGGACAGGTTTATTCAGATTGCTGTTGTGTCAGCCATTGAAGCTCTTCAAGACAGTGGAAGTAATTTTTCTGATATTGATAAATATCGCTGCGGAATTATAACAGGTGTGGGATTCGGAGGTTTGCCTCACACGGAAACAGAACACGAAAAATTTCTTCAAAAAGGAGGTCGATTCGTTTCGCCTCTGTATATTCCATCTATGATTTCCAATATGGCTGCGGGAATGATTGCAATAAAGACAGGCTTTAAAGGAACAAATTTTTCGATATCAACTGCCTGTGCATCATCAACACATGCAATCGGAGAAGCTTTCAGAAAGATAAAAGATGGATATATGGATATGTGTTTGTGCGGAGGAAGTGAAGCCTGCTTGACAAAATATTGTCTTTCAGCCTTCAACAATATGAAGGCGCTCACTAATTCAGATAATCCATACAGAGCTTCAATACCGTTTGACTCTGAACGAAACGGTTTTGTCCTTGGAGAGGGCGGTGCAATGCTTGTCCTTGAGGAATATGAACATGCAAGAAAACGAGGTGCAAAAATATATGCTGAAATTGCAGGGTACGGAGCAACCTGTGATGCTTATCATATAACAATGCCCGAACCATCATCGGATGCTGTATGTGCCGCAATTATATCGGCAATAAAGGAAGCTGATATGCCATTGGATAATGTTGATTATATAAACGCTCACGGAACATCTACAGCTTTTAACGATAAAACGGAATCGCTCGCTATTAACAAAGTATTCAAAAGTCATGCAAAGGACATTTATGTTAATTCTACTAAATCTATAACCGGTCATATGCTCGGTGGTACCGGCGCAGTTGAAGCATGTGCTACAGCATTGCAGATGAAGTATGAATTTGTACATCAAACAGCCGGTTACAGGATGCCTGATCCGGAATGTGATGTAAATGTAGTAAAAAACCAATCTGTTGATGCTAAGATAAAAGGCGCATTATCAGTGTCGCTTGGATTTGGCGGACATAATGGTGTTCTGTGTTTTAATAAAGTTTAAGTATAAATAACAGTTCAGCAAACAGTTAGGAGGCAATATATATGAGTAATCAAGAAAGTGACATATCGTGGCATTCTAAATCATCAGGAGATGTAATGCAAGAGTTAGAAACGAGTGACAAGGGGCTGAACGACCTTGCTGCTGAAGAACGACTTACATACTATGGAAAAAATGAGCTCCGAAAAAAGAAGAAAAAAACCATCGGCAAAATGCTCGCAGAACAGATTACCGATGTTATGGTGCTTATTTTAGTTGGTGCGGCAATTCTTTCTATATGTTTGGGAGAATGGGCAGAGGCTATTGTAATATTAACAATTGTTGTGATTGATGCGGTGATTGGAGTTATTCAGGAATGTAAGGCAACAAATGCACTTGAGGCATTAAAACAAATGAGTTCGCCTACGGCGTGTGTCCGCAGAAACGGAGAAGAATGTATCATTCCGGCAAGTGAACTTGTCCCCGGGGACATTGTGCTGCTTGATGACGGAGCAATTGTACCTGCAGACCTTCGTCTTATTCGGGAAAACAAACTTGCAGTTCAGGAAGCTTCATTAACAGGTGAATCAATTCCTGTTGAAAAAGACAGTGAAACGCTTTTGTCTGCTGATACTCCGATTGGCAGCAGAGCCAATATGGTTTACGCTTCTTCAATTGTTATGTATGGTAATGCAGAAGGTGTGGTAGCAGCAACAGGAATGAATACTGAGGTAGGTAAAATTGCTGGAATGCTTGAGAATCAAGATGAACTTGACACTCCTTTGAAACGTAAACTAAATTCTGTAGGAAAAACGCTGAGTGTAGCGGGCTTGATTGTTTGTATAATTATTTTTGTGATTGGTTCATTGTACGGACGACCATGGATTCCATTGCTGATGACAGCGGTTTCACTTGCAATCTCAATTATTCCGGAAGGACTTCCTGCAACAGCGACAATTGTAATGGCGTTAGGCGTACAGCGTATGGCTAAACAGAATGCGATTATCCGCAAGCTTCCGGCTGTAGAAACATTGGGAAGCTCCACTGTAATTTGTTGTGATAAAACAGGTACGCTTACACAAAACCGTATGACTGTTACTCACGTTGCACTGGGCAGCACAATTCATAACAAGGATGTTACAGCAGTTAAAAATCTTAAGATTTTCCCGTCGGAAAGCCGAGAACTCCTTCATATCGCAGCTTTGTGTAATAATGCGTCATTAGACCCTAACAATTCTGACGCAATAATCGGCGACCCCACAGAAGGTGCTTTGCTCTCATTCGCAAAAAACTATGGAGTGGATATAGATACCATAGAAGAAAAAATGCCAAGAGTTTTTGAGCAGCCTTTCGACTCTGTTCGTAAAAGAATGACAACTGTACATAAAATCGGGAATGAATTTATTTCGTATACAAAGGGAGCGGTAGAAGAAATGCTTCCGCTTTGTTCACAGATTTTTACAGAGCAGGGTGTCCGGGAAATGACAGAAGCAGACCGCAAACAGATTCTTAGTCTTTGCATGAAGATGTCCGAAGACGCGCTTCGCGTTCTTGGGTTTGCGAAAAGAACGCTGGATTGTGTACCTGCTGACGAGAATGAAGATGTTGAACAGGATTTGATATTTATCGGTATGACAGGTATGATAGATCCTCCGCGCAAAGAGGTTATTCAAGCAGTGGATACCTGTCATGCTGCCGGAATTCGGGTAGTTATGATTACGGGCGACCACAAAGTGACGGCTCTTGAAATCGCAAAACAGCTGCATGTCTTCAAGGAAGGTAATACCGTGATTACGGGGTCTGAATTAGACGCAATGACAGACAAGGAGTTAGAAGAATCGGTTCGGACGACAACTGTTTTTGCCCGAGTTTCACCATCAGATAAGCTCCGTATTATCAAAGCTCTGCAAAACATAGGCGAGGTTGCAGCAATGACAGGAGATGGTGTTAATGATTCTCCTGCACTGAAAGCTGCGGATATAGGTATTGCAATGGGTAAATCAGGTACCGATGTAGCGAAAGATGCCTCTGATATGATATTGATGGACGATAACTTTACTACGATTGAATATGCTATCCGCGAAGGAAGGCGTATCTACCGAAATATCCAAAAAGTAATTCAATTTCTGTTGGCGGGAAACATTGCGGAGATTTTGACATTATTTATTGCGACCTTGTTTAACTGGGATGCACCTATTTTGGCAGTACAAATTCTTCTGGTTAACTTGATTACGGACACATTGCCGGCATTGGCGTTGGGCGTAGATCCGGCAAGCAAAAATATTATGAAACATACACCTGTGAAATCAGGCTCTCTTTTTGAACGCGGCTTAGTAGTAAGGGTATGCTTGCATGGAGCATTTATCTCGGCGGCAACAATCGGTACTTTTAAGATAGGTATGAATAGCAACAGTTATGCAGTTGGCATGACAATGGCATTTCTTGTTCTTTCAATATCGCAGCTTCTGCATGCACTCAATCAGCGCTCTAATACTGAATCAATCTTTTCAAGCGGGAATGGACGTAATCCGTATTTGCTTATTTCGATTGTAGCTTCTGCGCTTGTGCTGATGCTTGTCTTGTTTGTGCCGTATTTCCGGACAGTTTTCAGTCTGTCATTGCTTTCAGCGAAGGAATGGCGGATTGTAATACTGTTCTCCGTATTGCCGCTGCTGGCAGTTGAATTCAGCAAAATGCTTATTCGAATCAAAAGGAAAACTAAATAAAAATTTATACAAAAAGCCTGTGGTGTTTAAATTTAAACGCGGCAGGTTTTTTGTATATTCCAACCCAATATAATAGGTGCTATAATTAAAATATCAAAATATATTAGGAGGCTTGTTTTAATATGATGACAGAACTAAAAAAAATAGGTATCAGTACAGCTTATGGGTATCTTGAAAAAGATCCCGAGAAAAATATTCCAAAGCTAATGGAATGGGTTGACCGTTATGCAGAAAAGAAGGGCAATGTTTTCAAGGCGCAGAGAGATGCAGTCAGGGCTATTGTGAACGATCCTGAATCTAATTGGTATAAGCTGATTATGCGCATTATGAAAGACACCGACAAAAATGTTGTAAAGACGATATTCACAAACTTCTTTCTTAATGCAAGTTTAATTGGCTGGAATATACAGGAAGAAATGCGTGAAAAGTATAACTGTAATATTCCGTGGGCGATATTGCTCGACCCCACTTCCGCATGTAATCTTCATTGTACAGGCTGTTGGGCAGCAGAGTACGGAAACCGTCTCAATTTGTCCTTTGATGAAATAGACAGCATAATAACTCAGGGAAAGGAACTGGGTGTTTATCTCTATATTTATGCGGGCGGCGAACCGTTGATGCGTAAAAGAGACATCATAGCTCTTTGTCAAAAACATAATGATTGTATTTTTCTTGCATTTACAAATGCAACGCTTATCGACGAAGAGTTTGCCAAAGATGTGCTCAGAGTGAAAAACTTTATTCCGGCTATCAGCATAGAAGGCGATAAAAAGAGTCATGACTCACGCCGCGGCGATGGTTCGTATGATAAGGTTATTATGGCGATGGATGTATTAAGAAGAAATCGTCTGCCATTTGGTATTTCTTGCTGCTATACAAGTCAGAATATGGACACTATATGCAGTGATGCGTTCTTTGATGAGATGATTGACAGAGGGGCATCATTTGCGTGGTATTTTCATTATATGCCGATAGGAAATGATGCTGCTCCCGCACTGTTGCCTACACCTGAACAAAGAGAGTACATATATCACAAAATTCGCGAATACCGCAGCAGTAAATCTATATTTACGATAGATTTTCAGAATGACGGTGAATATGTAGACGGATGCATTGCCGGAGGAAAACGTTATTTGCATATCAACGCAAACGGCGATGTTGATCCATGCGTATTCGTTCACTATGCAGAGGATAATATCAGGGATAAGAGTCTGCTTGACTGTCTGCGTTCACCGCTGTTTATGGCGTATCATGATGCACAGCCTTTTAATGAAAATCATCTGCGTCCGTGCCCAATGCTGGAAAACCCCGAAATGCTGCACGGTATGATAAAGAATACCGGTGCACATTCTACTGATATGCAGAGCCCTGAGAATGTGGACGATTTGTATGAGAAATGCAAAACCTATGCCGATAAGTGGGTAGATACGGCAGATACTTTGTGGGAATGCAGTCAATGCGCCAAAAGAAATAAAAAGGCAGGCGAATAAAAATGAGAACTTATTTTACATCTGAAAGTGTTACGGAGGGGCATCCCGATAAGGTCTGCGACCAAATAGCGGACGGAATTCTTGATGCAATTCTTGAACAGGATAAATCAGCCCGGGTAGCGTGCGAGGTTACAGCTTTAACGCAAAAGATACATATAATGGGCGAAATTACAACAACGGCGAAAATTGATTATGAGTGTGTTGCAAGAGATATTATAAGTGAAATAGGATATACAAAACCGGAATACGGCTTTGATGCAGACAACTGCGAGGTTATTGTCGATATTGTTAATCAGTCCGCAGATATTGCAATGGGAGTAAACCGCGAAAATGAACTCGAATGCGGGGCGGGTGATCAGGGAATGATGTTTGGATATGCCTGCAACGAAACGGCAAGCCTTATGCCTTTACCGATTGAGCTTGCACACAGATTGACAAAAAGGCTGGCATATGTACGAAAGATGTATATTCTGCCGTATTTGCTCCCTGACGGTAAAGCACAGGTAACGGTTGAATATGAAGATAATGTACCAAAACGGATTTCCGCAGTAGTGGTTTCAACACAACATATGGATACAGTTTCAACAGAACAGCTTAGAGCAGAAATACTGGATAATGTTATTATCCCGGTGCTGCCTGCTGATATGTTTGATGAGAAAACACAGATTTTAATCAATCCGACAGGAAGATTTGTAATAGGAGGTCCTGCCGGTGATAGCGGTCTTACCGGTCGAAAATTGATTGTTGATACTTACGGAGGTTACGCACGTCACGGAGGAGGTTCATTTTCAGGAAAAGATCCGTCAAAAGTTGACCGCAGCGGAGCTTATATGGCAAGATTTTTGGCAAAAAATATTGTTGAGGCAAAGTTTGCCGAACGGTGTGAGGTTCAGCTTAGCTATGCAATCGGTGTTGCAGAGCCTGTATCACTCAGGATAGAAACCTTTGGTACGGAAAAATTACCGGTTGAAGAAATTGAGAAAAGAATATGTGAAGATGTCGATTTACGTCCGGGTGCAATTATACGCCGTTTTGATTTGCGCCGTCCATTATATTATAAGGTGGCACGCTATGGACATTTTGGCGAAAATGCTGTTCAGATGCCATGGGAAAGTATAGAACTGGCAAAAAAGTGGAGCGACGGTCAGCTTTGATGGAAGCATATCGGACACTTTGAAAATGAAGAAAAAAAGTAAACGCAGAATTAAAAACGGCAGGATTAAATTAGTATTCCGAACAATGCCTGTTTTGGCTGTGATTATTATCGGCATACTGATATGGTGTAACAAAGATTTTCTGACAATAGAAACTCTGTTAAAAATCTCACCTACCGGTAATATACAGGCAATTATTTTTATGATGCTGCTGTATTGTACGAAAAGTCTTTCAATCATCTTACCGATAAACCCTATCTATATACTGGGCAGCAGACTTTTTTCTAAATGGTGGGCATTTATAATAAATTTAGCTGGTTTAAGCTGCGGACTTTTACTACAGTATATGGTCGGAAAAGTATCAGGAAGTGAATTGATTGATTATCTTCGCAAACGATACACGAAAATAGACAAAATGGTAGAGTTTCAGGATAAAAACAGCTTTTCATCTGTTTTTGTAATACGTTTGATAGGCATGCTGCCAATGGATTTAATCAGTATGTATTACGGAGCCTGTAAATGTAATATGCCAATATACTTGTTTGCAAGTATATTGGGTATGCTCCCGAATATGGTATTATATACCTTGCTTGGCGTAAGCCTGTCACAGCCTGATTTAAAAATGTTTTGGATTGTATTATTTATTAAAATTATATTAATCCTATGTACATTGTTAGGAAAACGTTATTACAATAAAGAAATAAGGCGGTAACTTATGAGTAATTTTGATAAAAAAAGGATAATTCGCATTATTACTATAGCACCTATAATGGCATTTGCGGCAATAACAATTATATATGCATCAAAGCCGCAAATATTTGTCCGCGCCGTAAACTATTGTTTAGCTGTATTATTTCTCACTCTGCTGCCTATATCAGCATACATATTAAAGCCTCTTACACGAGGCAATAACTGTGGGCGTGACGGGCAGAGGCAATTGGCTATTCTTATGGCTGTTATAGGCTATGTATGCGGTACGACTTGGTGTTTATTGAGCCATGCGCCAAAAGAATTGTTGATAATTTATCTGCTTTATCTTATCTCAGGTCTGCTTATTCTTATATTTAATAAGGGACTGAATATACGCGCAAGCGGTCATGCCTGCGGTGTAGTGGGACCGATAATGCTTCTCTCGTATCTTTTGAGTCCGGTATACCTTATCGGAGCAATAATTCTTATACCGGTATGCTGGGCATCACTGAAATTAAAACGGCATACATGGTATGAGTTGCTGTTAGGAAGCCTGATTCCTGTAATTGCGTTGTTGTTATCAATTAGTATAGCAATGAGTTTTTAACAAATATGTGTGAGGTGAAAAGTATGATGAATAGACAGGCTAAAGTTTTAATGATAATATCGGGTGTTTTGATGGTATTAACGGGTGTAATTTTATTATGTAATCCGAGGGCTACATTGGTATCATTAGCATGGCTTATAGGAGTGTTTGCTTTAATATCCGGTATTGCGGCAGTGATATTTTATTTTACATCAGTCAAAGGCATGATTGGTTCCGGAGCAATATTATTTGACGGTATTGCCGATATAATATTGGGGCTGTTATTTTTAAATAATGGGTTTATTGTAGCAAAGGTACTTATATTTATATTTGGATTATGGCTTGCAGTATCCGGAATTGAAAAAATAATTCACTCAGTGGATATGAAAAAGCTGTATTTTCAATATTGGTGGACAGAACTTCTGCTTGGTATATTGTGCAGTATATTAGGAATATGTTCAATTATTACTCCGATGACAGGAGCAATAGCAATTTCAATTCTCATTGGAATTGGATTTATTCTGCATGGTATAACATACTTTGCTGTCATGTGGGGAATAAATAATATAAAGGGACTGTGAGTATTTGTGCCATGAATAAAAAAAATAAAATTGGGCAGACAAGCGTTTTGTATGAGGGTGAAAGATTTAATCCAAATCCTGAATTTGGATTATCAGCAGAGCAAGTTAAACAAAGAATAAGAGAAGGATATATAAATGAAACATCGGATAGTGATTGCCGTACAGTCGGGAAAATCATTCGTTCAAATGTATTTACCTATTTTAATTTTATATTCTTCATTTTAGCTGTCGTTCTGCTGATAGAAAGATCATACAACAATTTAACCTTTTTGGGCGTTGTTATTATAAATACCATAATTGGTATTATACAAGAAGTCCGCTCAAAAAGAGAATTAGAGAAGCTTAATGTAGTATCTGCGCCAGTTACTAAGGTGATACGCAGCGGAAATAAGCAAAGTATAAAAAGCAGTAAGCTGGTGCTTGATGATGTTGTTGTTTTTGAAGCCGGAAATCAGATTTGTGCAGATGCGATACTCTGCGATGGTGAAATAACCGTTAATGAATCACTCGTAACAGGTGAAGCGGACGAAATAAAAAAGACCGTTGGTGATGAATTGCTTTCAGGCAGCTTTGTTGTATCGGGGTCTTGCCGTGCAAGGCTTGATAAAATCGGAGATGATTCATTTGCGTCAAAGCTTACAACGGATGCAAAGAGAATAAAGAAGCAGCAACGCCCGGGTATGATGAAATCGCTGACAGTGTTGATAAAAATTATCGGAGTTATTATAATACCATTCTCCATAATAATGTTTATCAATCAGAATCAAAAATTAGGGCTGCCTACAAAAACAAGCGTTGAAAACACAGTGGCATCTGTTATCGGAATGATACCCGAAGGCTTATATCTGCTCACAAGTATTGCTCTCGCAGCAAGCACGATACGGCTTGCAAGGAACAAAACACTTGTTCATGATATGAAATGTATAGAAACACTTGCAAGAGTTGATGTGATCTGCGTTGACAAAACAGGCACAATTACAGAACCGGAAATGAAGCTTAAAGAAATTGTAAGTATAAAATATCCGTATGATAAAGAATTGAATGTAGAAGAGAAGATTCGCCAATTTGCTTTAAATATGGATAATGACAACATAACTATGGCGGCATTAAAAACATATTTTAATAATAAGAGTGAAGCATGTCCTGCAAGTGCAAAAAGAGGGTTCTCATCCGCTGAAAAGTACAGTGCGGTAAAGTTTAATTCCGATGAAGCATATGTGCTTGGCGCACCGGAGTCGATTTTAAAGGATGAATTCGGTGAATTAAAAGCCGTAATTGAAGAACATTCATTACTTGGCGAAAGAGTTTTGCTTTTTGCCGAATATAGGTATGATGAATATTCAGATGCGGATATTTTCAGGAACGGAAGTCTGAACGGAAAGGTCATACCTGTTGCATTGATAACATTTATCAACCGTATTCGACCGGAAGCAAAAGAAACATTTGAATATTTTACAAATCAAGGGGTTTCCATAAAGGTTATTTCAGGAGACAATCCTTTGACGGTATCTAAAATTGCGCAGGAAGCAGGTATTCCGAAAGCAGAAAAATACATTGATGTTTCCACTCTTGACGAAAGCGAATTGTCGTCAAATGAAATTTTTGAGTACACAGTATTCGGACGGGTAAGTCCCGAACAAAAAAGAATACTTGTAAAAACATTGAAAAAATCAGGACATACGGTTGGAATGACAGGTGACGGTGTAAATGACGTGCTTGCTCTCAAGGACGCAGACTGCGGCATTGCAATGGCATCCGGAAGTGACGCAGCAGCCAATGTGGCAGACTTGGTACTTTTAGATTCAAATTTTGCTGATATGCCGTCTGTTGTTAATGAAGGAAGACGTGTAATCAATAACATTGAAAGAAGCGCATCACTGTTCCTTGTAAAGAATATATTTTCATTTATCATGTCGTTACTTGCAATATTTACAGTATCAGTCTATCCGCTGAAGCCTGCGCAGATGTCTTTGGTTTCAAGTGTTATGATTGGAATTCCATCATTTTTTCTTGCACTTGCACCCAATCATGATATTGTTAAGGGCAAATTTTTAAGGAATGTGTTATTAAGAGCATTCCCATCGGCTTTAACGGCGGTAATACTTGTTGAATATACGGTGTTGTTTTCAAAGGCATTCGGAATTGATGTTCAGCAAATATCCACTGTGGCATGCTGTATATATGCAACAACCGCATATATTATGCTTTTTAGAGTATGTAAGCCAATGAATATTTGGCGAGGAATTCTTTTCGCGGCTATGGGAATAGCATTTATTACGCTGGTGGTAATTATTCCCGGATGGTTTAATTTAGTGGCACTTGATTTCGGATGCGTTCTGATATTGACGGTTTTAATACTGCTTGCGTATCCGATAAACAGAGCTATACAAGCAGCATTTGATTTCTTTTGCAACTTGCTCGGAAGACCATCAAAATCAACAAACAGGTAACTTATATCAAGTTAAAATTATATAAAAGGAGAGTATAATTATGAATTGGTTAACAAATTTTCTAACCCCATTGATTAGTGGATTGTCAAATGTAATACAGGCGTTGTTACTGCTGATTGTCGCTTGTATTGCAGCCGTAATAGCAAAAAAAATTACCGTAAAAATTTTCAGCAAAGTTTTTAACAAAAAAATCAAGGAAAGTAATGATACGGAATTCAAGGATACTCCGGAAACAATAGGAAAAATAATTTATGCAATAGTATTTTGCCTTTTCCTTCCGGGTGCATTGGATAAATTGGGAATGACAAATGTATCAGCACCTATTGCATCCATGGCGGCTAAATTTTTGAATTTTCTGCCCAATATACTTGCTGCTGTAATACTTGTTGTATTTGGTAATTTTCTGGCTAAACTTATCAGGCAGCTACTATCATCTTTGTTAAAGAAGACAAAGATTGATAAGGCACAAGAAAAAGTAGGTATTGATATAAAAGAAGGTACAAAGTTGTCAGACATAATCGCGAAGATAGCTTATGCCTTCGTAGTAATTATTTTTGTTATTTCCGGCATACAGGTGCTTGGAATTAACGCAATATCTGAACCTGCAACTAATATGGTTAATCAGATTTTTGGATTTATTCCGTATTTGTTTGCAGCCATTATATTGATGGTATTTGGCATATTCTTCGCAAATCTTGTCAGCAAACTCTTGGAGAGTATTCTTGCTGGTACGGGGATGGATGAAAGAGTACATAAGGCATTACCCGAACGCGAAAATCATAAATATACTGCGGCGTCAAAAGTTATTGCTACTGTTGTAAAAATTGTAATTGACATTATATTTATCGTGTCTGCTGTTAAAATTCTAAATATAGAAGTGCTTACATCGGTTGGAACAGCAGTAATTGCTTATTTGCCGCAAGTAGTAGCTGCGCTTGCTGTACTTATCATAGCATGGTTTGTATGCGGCTGGGTGGAAAAACTGATACTTAAAGGAAATGCGGAGGCTAAACATGTTGCTTTTGCTTCCAAACTCGGAATAATGACACTCGCTATATTTATGGCACTGAGTCAGTTGGGTATTGCTCCAAAGATTGTTAATACACTGTTTATTGTATTTGTATCGGCAATCGGAATTGCCGTGGCAATTGCATTCGGTATTGGAGGCAAAGATTATGCAAAAAAGCTGTTGGAGAAGATTGATAATAAGTCCAACAAATAAAGAGAGTATTGAGCCGCCTTGTGCAGCTCCCATAAAGTTTATACTGTGTTGATAGGTGATAAAGTTAATAGAAAATTTTTAATCGAGCAGGTGGAGAGAATTTGAGAAAACTCAAAATTGACTGCCAAGTGCCGTGCAAGAATGACTGAGAATAAGCTATATTCTCTGACATACTTGTACGGCATTTTATTTTGCCCGATTTAATTTGTATAGCCCTTCTCTGCTTGTTCAGGGAAAGGGCTTTTTATGTTGCATAAATGGCAATGCTACATAGCTAAATACCCATAATCTTATTCTTTGAAATTAAACAAAATTCAAAGAATTGAGGTTATAAAAATGGGATTTAATTATGCAGCAGAAAAGAAAAAGTTTGATGCTCAATGGGAACGAAATGCCGAGTGGTATCGCTCAGAAGGTATGAGCGAAGAAGCGATACAAAAGATGAAGGAATTTGATTGGGCTGTATTTTGTAGTGAGAGAGTTTATAGAAACCATACGCAAGATATGCCGGAAGAGATAAGTAATGCTGTGTCTGATTCTTCAAGAAGCAGCCTGTTTGCAAAGTATCCGAATTTATCAGTTTCATTCTCTATTGAGGATTTCAAAGGTAAGTATACATGGATGGAAAGTATTACCGACCCCAAATTAGCAGCAAAAATAAAGACGTTATCTAAAGATTACATAGAGATTTTAACAATGCTGATTGAGGGATACTCTCAAACAGAAATTGCTAAAATGCGACATCAGCATCGTTCGGCAATCTGTAACAAAATAGCAAGAATAAAAAAATTATTGAAATAGGCGTGTACAAACAGTCATTTTCAACGCCTACACAGTGAGAGGATGATTTTTCGGACAACCCATATTACGAAAAATACAACCTCAAACTTACAACTGAATATACATTCATCAGGTACGTTCCCGGTTGAAATAGCCACAGCAGATTGAGCGCCAAGACTGCGTATGCACGAGCGATAAATCATATCTGCAATGTTTAGAGTTGCTTCAAAACAGGCGAAGACAGCAATCGGGGTTAATGATACTTCTGTAATTCGCAGCTCGGTCATAAAGAAGACGGAGAGGTTAGATTCCTATGGAGCGATCTTGCAAATCGCCGCTTGATGATTTCCCTAATTAAAAATTTTTAGGAGGTAACTTTATATGATAAAGAAAAAATCCAAACAATTCGGAACCTTTACGACTAATGGAATCGAATATTACAGAACCAGAATTAAGGATCAAGACGGCAAGCGTATTACACTATACGCAAAGACGGTTGATGAACTCTCTGAAAAAATCGCGGAAGTAAAAGAGCAAATTGAAAACAAGACATTTTGCAGAACTACTCCCACAGTATTGTTGTTGATTTGCCTGACGGTATCAAGCCCACAAGAGAAAATCCGGTAATCGTAACCGTAACCGACCACAACGGAGAGGCTCAAAAGGATATTACCGTAATTGCCATCGGTGACGCTGATTTTATGGAGAAAGGCAGCACCGATATGTACGGCAAGATTACACTTCCCACTGCCTCGGACGGATACACGGACGAGAACGGAAAGGTTAATGTTGATAATATCAATGTAATCGTAAATGATGAAATCGGAGTGATTTCAAATGCGTATGTCATTCACAACGAGGACGGCACAATCAATGTAACGCTACCCGATGACAAGACAATCAGCTATGCAAACAGAATTACCGTAACTGTTCTTGATTCTATCGGAAAGCCTGTTGTAGATGTTAATGTAGCCGTAAGCGATGTTGCAGAAAAATCATATACTGCAAACACAGATGAAAACGGTACTATCGTTGTACCTCCTCTTTCCGAGGATATGACAGATAGCGAAGGCAAGGCTGTTGTAAACGGCTATGTGCAGGCGACGACCAAATTAAAGAAAAAATGGATTTGGACATTGATGTGGCACGGCTGAAGCTGATGAAA
>JBJEIW010000044.1:0-16995 GCA_051877435.1 Candidatus Ornithomonoglobus sp. | reverse complement strand
CTAAACTCGTTCAAAAAACATGAAAAAACCTCATTTATCACTTGACTATTCGACAAAAAAATACTATAATTATATTAGGTATGTTTGCGCGTTCGAATATTTTTGCGTGCGTGCGCATAACTTGTATAAACAGATATGCCTGTACATTAATTACAGGCTTACATATACAGGAGGATTACACATATATGAGTAAGCTTCATATGGGAATCGACGTAGGCTCAACAACCGTTAAGGTGGTTGTGCTGGACGATAATAACAAAGTACTGTATTCGGAATACAGAAGACACTACTCGGATATAAAAAGCACTGTTCTTGGTCTTTTTGACGAGGTAAGAGCTACCGTTAAGGATCAGGGCTTTACCGTAGTTATTACAGGCTCCGGCGGACTTTTGCTGTCTAAAATGCTTGGTCTGCAGTTTGTCCAGGAGGTTATCGCAAATAAAACCGCAATAGAAGCCTTTCTCCCCGACACCGATGTTGTTATAGAGTTGGGCGGTGAGGACGCTAAAATTCTTTATCTTTCAGGAGGATTGGAGCAGAGAATGAACGGCACCTGCGCCGGAGGTACAGGCTCCTTTATAGACCAGATGAGCATACTGCTTAAAACTGATGCCGACGGTCTTAACAAGCTTGCCGAAAGGCATACGACCATTTATCCGATTGCTGCGCGCTGCGGAGTTTTCGCGAAATCCGATGTTCAGCCTCTTTTAAACGAGGGCGCCGCGCGTGAGGATGTTGCCGCCTCTATTTTACAGGCGGTTGTTACCCAGACCATATCGGGCCTTGCCCAGGGCAGACCAATAAAGGGTAATATCGTATTTTTAGGAGGTCCTCTCCACTTCCTGCCTCAGCTGCGCAGACAGTTTGAGGAGACCTTAAAGGATAACGCGGATTCCTTCACAATACCTGACAACGCACAGATATTTGTCGCTCTCGGCGCGGCCATGATGCATGAGGGCTCTGAGGAAAGAACGCTTGACGAGCTTAAAGCAAGCCTTATACATTCAAAGGGGGTTGACGCTGAGATCACGCGTATGCCAAAGCTCTTTGAAACCGAGGCGGACAAAAAAGAGTTTGACGAGCGCCACGCAAAGGACAAGGCTGTCCGCGGCGACATCACAAAGGCAAAGGGACCTGTTTTCTTAGGTCTTGACGTAGGCTCAACCACTATTAAATGCGCGGTTATAAATGAGAAGGACGAGATTATATATGATTACTACGGCAAGAACGAAGGCAGTCCGATAACCTGCGGTCTTAACATAATGCGCGAGCTTTATTCAAAGCTCCCCAAGGACGCATACATAGCGAACGGCTGCACAACCGGCTACGGTGAGCTGCTGCTTAAAACAGCCTTCAGAATCGATGAGGGTGAAATCGAAACAATAGCGCATTACAAAGCGGCTAATCACTTTGCGCCGGGTGTTGATTTTATTATCGACATCGGCGGTCAGGATATGAAGTGCATGAAGATAAAGGACGGAGTTATTGACTCGATCATGCTCAACGAGGCATGCTCCTCCGGCTGCGGCTCCTTTATCCAGACCTTTGCGGAGGGGCTCGGCATGGACTCGATAAGCTTCTCAAAGGAGGCGCTTACCGCGGACAATCCCGTTGACCTCGGCACCCGCTGCACCGTATTTATGAATTCACGCGTTAAGCAGGCGCAGAAGGAGGGCGCGACCGTCGGCGACATAAGCGCGGGGCTCTCCTACTCCGTTGTACGAAACGCTCTTTACAAGGTTATCAAGCTGCGCGACACGTCCCTTATGGGCGAAAGAATAGTTGTTCAGGGCGGTACCTTCAACAACAACGCTATTCTGCGCTGCTTTGAGCTGCTTATAGGAAAGAACGTCACAAGACCGGATATTGCCGGTATCATGGGCGCTTTCGGCTCGGCTCTTATCGCAAAAGAACGCTGGCATGGCGGCGAATGTGACATTATAACAGCCGATGAGATCGACTCCTTCACCTTCAGCACAAAGCTTACACGATGCCAGAAGTGCAATAATCACTGTCAGCTCACGATCACCGATTTCGGTGACGGCGGTCAGTTCATCTCCGGCAACCGCTGCGAGCGCGGTGCGGGACAGGAAAAGAAAAACAAGGATATTCCCAATCTTTATGATTATAAATATAAGAGAGCCTTTCAGTACAAGTCCTTAAAGAGCGAGGATGCGCCGAGGGGCACGATCGCTGTGCCGAGAGTTCTAAACATGTACGAGAACTATCCGCTGTGGCACACCTTCTTTACAGAGCTTGGCTTCTCCGTTAAGATTTCGGGCAGAAGCACCCACAAGCTTTATGAAAAGGGTATTGAATCAATCCCGTCGGAGAGCGCGTGCTATCCGGCAAAGATAGTTCACGGTCATATCCAGGACCTTATCGACAAGGGCTATAAGACGATATTCTATCCATGTATTCCTTATGAGCAGATAGAATACAGCGATGCAGGCAACCACTTTAACTGTCCTATGGTAACGTCATATCCTGAGGTTATCTACAACAACATGGACGCTGTGCGCTCACCGGAAATAACCTTCCTTTATCCGTTTATCAACCTTGCGGACAAGCCGTCCTTCAAGCGTCAGATGACAAAAGCTTTAAAGGATAAATACAACATTCCGTTTAAGGAAATTGACGCTGCCGCAGAAAAAGCGTTTGCCGAGCTTCAGCGCTATAAAAACGACATAAGGGCAAAGGGAGAGGAAACAATCAAGTGGCTTGAAGATCACGACAAGCGTGGCATAGTGCTTGCGGGCAGACCGTATCACATTGACCCGGAGATCAACCACGGTATTCCTGATATGATAAACTCTCTCGGCTTTGCGGTTCTCACAGAGGACAGCGTTGCACACCTCGGTCACCTTGAGCGCGATATCCGCGTTGTTGACCAGTGGGCATACCATACAAGGCTTTACGAGTCGGCATCGGAGGTTATAAAGAATAACCGTCTGGAGCTTATTCAGCTCAACTCCTTCGGCTGCGGTCTTGACGCAGTTACGACCGATCAGGTTATGGAGATCCTCCAGTCGCATGAGAAGATATACACAACGCTTAAAATAGATGAGGTTTCAAACCTCGGCACGGCGCGTATCCGTGTCCGCTCATTAAAGGCGGCTGTAAAGGAGAGAGTTGACAACGACTTTATGCCGCACAAGGTTGATGACTACACAATTAACCGCGTAAAGTTTACCGAGAAGGAGCGAAAGAACCATACCGTTATATTCCCGCAGATGTCCCCCACCCACTTCGGACTGTTTGAGGCGGTGCTGAGAATGAGCGGCTATAATGCGATGGTGCTTGAGCATGCAACAGCGGAGGACGTTGAAGCCGGACTTAAATCGGTCAACAATGACGCGTGCTATCCGTCGATAATGGTAACCGGTCAGCTTGTAAACGCGTTTATCAGCGGTAAATGCGATCCCGATAAAACGTCAATTATGATTACTCAGACAGGCGGCGGCTGCCGCGCCACAAACTACATAGCATTTTTAAGAAAGGCGTTAAAGGAAGCGGGCTATCCGCAGGTACCTGTCGTTTCGCTTAACGTATCCGGTCTTGAGGGCAATCCCGGCTTTAAGATTACGCCGAAAATGGTTGACGGTCTGCTTAAAGCCTGCACATGGGGCGATCTGCTCCTATCTTGCTCGCAGAGAATAAGACCGTATGAGATCAACGAAGGCGAAACAAACGCGGTTTATGATAAGTGGCAGAAGCGTCTGTATAATGATATATTAAACTGGAATACAAAGAAGCTAAAGCTAAAAAAGGTCATAGATGAGATCATAGACGATTTTGACGCGATACCGATTGATGAAACAATTAAAAAGCCGAAGGTCGGCGTTGTAGGCGAAATTCTCGTCAAGTTCCAGCCGGACGCTAATAATGACGTTGTGGGCGTTATTGAGGCAGAGGGCGGCGAGGCGGTTATGCCGGGACTTGCGGACTTCATGCTCTATTGTCTTTACAATAACAACTTCAAGCGCGACAACCTAGGCATGAAGGCATCAACGGCAAGACTCTGCAACCTTGCGATCTGGGGCATTGAGAGCTTCAGAAAGCACGCGGAAAAGCGAATGAAGGCTAACCCGAAGTTCGCCTCACGCGCTCCCGGCCATATCGCCGAAATCGCGGAGGGCGCGAAGAATGTTCTTCAGCTCGGACACTGCACGGGCGAGGGCTGGTTCCTCACGGGCGAGATGATTGAGCTTATAAACTCGGGCGTTCCGAACATTGTCTGTGTTCAGCCGTTCGCCTGCCTTCCAAACCACGTTACCGGCAAGGGCATGATCAAGGAGCTGCGCCGCCAGTACCCGCAGTCAAACATTGTTGCGATAGACTACGACCCCGGCGCCTCGGAGGTAAATCAGCTCAACCGTATAAAGCTTATGATGGCAGTTGCCTTTGAGAATATCCGCAAGGAGGAGGAATACGACAGGCTTCCGGTTAATAAGTATCACGAAAAATTGAAATCGACCGAAAAGGCTAAGGTCGGAGTATAAATTTACATATAACAGCAGCGCCGCCGCGGAAAAGACCGCGGCGGCGCTGCCGTTTATTTATATATTTCTCCCCTGTTTCCTGCATCAGTTACCTCGACAAGGATAACCTCCATACTTTTTCCGTGCAATTCAAATAATACCCTATAATCTCCTACACGCAAGCGGTATAATCCGTCATCTCCTTCCAGCTTCTTTATATCTCCGCTCACAGGCAGCTTGTAGATTGCCGTAAGTAATTGTCTTTGACGATTTTTGTCCTGCTTTCGGATAAACTTCATGCTTTTTTTCTGATGTCATACTCGTAAGTCATTTGGTTCAAATCCCAGTTCCTTCGCAAAATCATCCAACGCCATTGACTCGTCATTATCTACTCGGCTGTCAGCAATCATCTTTTTATCCAATTCGTCCGGGGCTTCTGTTTCAACAGCAGGAGGTACATCATAATCGAGAATTGTAATTATAACCCTCTGACCTCTATGCATTTTTACATTTTCATTAAGAACAATATGTTCACCGTTATAATATCCATTTACCGCAGCAAGCATTTTTATCACTCCTAAATCATTTATTACTATCTATTATACACTCTTATATAAAAAAACTCAAGCATTTTTTTACAATTTTTATCACGAACCACTCACCTTGCTTTTGCATATACTGTTTTATGGAAACAAAAAATCAAGGAGGGAAATTTTATATTATGACAGATCAAAAGAATTACATTATGCAGTCACTTGAGCTGCATCTGTTTTTTGCGCGTATTATGAAGGAGCATTCTCTGTTTCTGGAAGCGGGCTTTACTCCGGCAAACACCGCGCTTGCAAAAAAAGCCGAATGGTTTAAATTACAGTTTGAGCAGCTTCTGTCTGATGTCGTGGGATTAAGCAGCGGAACAGTGCGTCAGCCTGTTCTTGATTCGGAGGAAATAGTTACAAAATTTACACTGAATGCGGAAAGACAAACAAGCCGGTTTACCGGGATAGGAATCAACACCGGAATTACAGAGCGGGAATTAAGGCTCCGCGGCAAAGAAGGCGGCGAGAAGGTCAATCCTCAGCTTCACGGAAAAATTGCCGGGCTGAACCGCAGAGCGATCAGACTGCTGAACGGACTGATTGAATTTAAGGAGCACATTTTAAGCAATGTAAGAAGCTGCAGTTTATTTACAATGAACTATCCGCTGTTAATTGAGCATATTCTGAGAGAGGCGAGGCTATACAGGGATTATGTAAATGCCCTTGAAAACGGCAGTCTGACCGACGACCTTATGAAGAATAACGAACAGTTCTGGAACCGTATTATGATGGAGCATGCCATGTTTATACGAGGTCTTTTAGACCCCTCAGAAGCCGAACTGTTCAAAACATCCGATACCTTTGCGAACGAATATGCAGTGCTTCTGGATCAGGCAAGAAGAAAGAATGACTTTGTCACACTTGATCTGACCGCGGCATCTCTTAAGGAAACTCTGCGGTTTAAGGACTTTAAGCAGGCGGGAACAATCGGCATTCAGAAATGTGAAATAGAGTCTGTAATTCTTCCCCTTCTGGCTGACCATGTTCTTCGCGAAGCAAATCATTATATCCGTTTATTGGAGATGTAGGACAAAAATAATAAATTGATATTTATGTGACAAAAAAATACCTCTATGAATTACTTCACAGAGGTATTTTTTCAAATCAGACGGGATTTACAACCGACAGCGCGGCATACTCCCTTTTAAAGTGCTCATCAAAGCGCGCCTTTATATCCTCAAAGGTAACCGTCTTATAAACATCATAGTAATCAAAGTAGTCAATGCCCGTAAACAGAAGCTGCATATAAAGTCCGGCATAGTCCTCAATATCGTTATGCGAACGGATATAACTGCCCCACATGACCTTCTTTGTGCGGCTGAAATCCTCCTCACAAAGACCGTTTTCACGGATTTTTTCGATCTCGTCCATGATCACCTCAAACACCTTTTTCGGATCCCTGCTCTCTCCGTCAATGGATGTGAAGCCATAATCGGGCTGCATCGTGTAGTCTGTTGAGAATGTGCTGTTTATAAGTCCCGCGTCATAGAGCTTTTTATAAATCTCTGAGCTTTTGCCGAAAAGCATTCTTAGAAGAATTGTTATCTCTATATTCTTCTTTAAAAGCTCCGCACCTGTCTTGTTCACATCGTTATCCTTCCAGCCGAGCATGAACATCGGCGCCGATACCGCCATACTGCGCTCTGCATATTTGGCAGCAAGCTCCTTCGGCTCCTCCGGATAAAGCTTTTTAATAGGCTCTGTAAACGGCTCGTTATTCTTTATCCCCGCCTCTATCACCTTAACGGCTCTGTCTACATCAACATTGCCAACGATAACAAGCGACATATTTGAAAGATTATAGAAGGTGTTGTAGCATTTATAGAGATAATCGGCGCTTATACGGCTTATGCTCTCGACTGTTCCGGCGATCTCCTTCTTTACCGGATGCTTCTGATAAAGACAGTTCACAAAATTAAAGAACAGCTTCCAGCCGGGATTATCGTCATACATTCTTATCTCCTGCCCGATAATCCCCTGCTCCTTCTGAACGGTTTCCTCAGTATAATAAGGACTCTGAACATAGTCGAGAAGCGTCGCGAGGTTTTCCTCAAAATTCGAGGTTGCCGAGAACAGATACGCCGTCATGTTAAACGAGGTAAATGCGTTTGCGTTGCCGCCATATTTTGAGAATTTTTCAAAAACATTGCTGCCGTCCGGCTGATCGAACATTTTGTGCTCGAGATAGTGCGCGATACCATCGGGAACATGAGTGACCTCCGTTTCGCCCGGAACGACAAAATCCGAGTCAACCGAGCCGTAGCGTGTGCCGAATATTGCGTAGGTGCCGCTGTAGCCCTTTTTCGGAACAATGTATATGCCAAGGCCTGATTTATGGACACCGGAGTACATAACCTCGCCAGTCAGCTCATTTTTTCTGAATTTCAGCTCCATTATGCATTCTCCTTTCCCTTTAAGAAATATACAGTATCAAGCTGAAGCTTTTTTGCAACAGCCGCAACCTGAGCAACCGTAACAGACTTAACGCCCCCGATACATTCCTCAACTGTTCTGTTTGTTCCGTTTACCTTTTCAACGAGCGAAAAGGTCGCCATGGCGCGCTGATCGTCATAGTATGAGTTATACATATTGACAAGAGCGCTTACGGACGCGCTAAACTCCGCATCCGAAATATTTCCATTTCTGACCTCATCAAGCTGAACGATGATCTCATCATATGCTTTCTGAAAATTCTGAAATTCTATTCCTGCATTGACCGTAATAATTCCCTTTGCGCGCTCGATCTGTGAGGATGCATAATAGCACAGCGACAGCTTTTCGCGGACATTATTGAAAAGCTTTGAATGAGCGCCCGCGCCGAACACGCTGTTAAATACGATAAGCGCGTCATAGTCGCAGTCTGTCGGCTTGATATTGGTTAAAAAGCCAATTGCAAGCTTGCCCTGAGCAACGTCCATTTCCTCAGTAACGTTATGAATATCGCCCGCCGCCCGTGAAATAATTTCCGTTTGTGGGATTTGGGCATCGGTAAACGAAAGCTTATCGGTGTACTCGCGCACAACCTCAGCCGCAGCCTCAGCGTCCGCGTCGCCGCAGATATATATATCTATTACTGACGCAGTGATAATTGACTTATAGTAATCATAGAGGCTCTTTGCGGTTATCTGTGAAAGCCCCTCCCTTGTGCCGTAGCGGAGAATTGCAAAATTTGTTTCCCTTGCGGTCTCCTGCTGACAGCGCGAGGAAGCGTATGAACGCTTATCGTTTACAAAAGCGTCAAGCTTATCTATAGCGTTTACCTTCTCCTGCTCAACAATTTTTTCATTAAAGGCGCCGTTTTCCTCTACAGGCTCAAAAATCGACGAAAGCACAATACGGAGCAGGTCTGCCACAAGCGACTCGCTCTCCGGCGCGTATCGATCGGAAATCGTTTCCGCGTCAAAATATATGATGTGATCCTCTCCGCGCTTTAAGGTGGTTGCGCCCATTGACGCGCCGTAAAGATTTTCAAGATACTTTGCAACCGCCTCACGGTCCGGGCAAAGCCTGTTTCCGCTTTTAAGCACCAACGGAAGCAGCGCGTTATATGACGCATCGCTCTCACACAGCGGTCTGTGTATATAAACCCCGACAGAAGTCGTTTTCAGCTTTGTCATGCTGATAACGTTCACGCTGAGGTTATTGTTTATTTTAACATTATTCATTAATTTACTCCTTCATAAGAATTTACTTCACAAGCGTTTGGGAAAAATGCTCAAAGCAGGTCACGTTTTTTGACAGGCGAGGCTATACATGTGTATGCGAGTCTGTTAAAAGGCGTGAGATGCGCAGAGCATTTTTTCCAAACTATCCTACAAATTCCTCTATCTCCCTGAAAGTAAGGTTGCGGTGCAGCGCCATATTAATACCGTTTGCCACGGTCTTTGCCATGCGCGCGATAACAAGGTCTATATCCTTAGTTGTAACCATAACGCCCTTAAATTCCTCCGCCCGCTCATCACCGCTCAAAAGCTCCGCGGCGATCACTGTCGGCACGCCTATCGCGATGACCTTACAGCCAAGCGCTTCTCGGTTGATTCCATTGCGGTGGTTTCCCACGCCCGAGCCCGGCGCGATACCGGTGTCGGTAATCTGCACGGTGGAGCAGACGCGGCTCATGTCCGCGCCCGCAAGCGCGTCAACCGCGATAACCAGATCGGGCTTTACCACATCGGCTGCGCCCTTAACAAGCTGCGCGGTCTCAATGCCCGTTGTGCCCATAACACCCGGCGTGACAGCGCACACGTCCGAAAAATCCTTGTCTAACGTGCCGGGCATATATTTCTTTATATGACTTGTTATTATAAGCTGCTTTACCGCCTCATCACCCAGAGCGTCCGGTGTTATCGCGCGGTTTCCCAGACCCACGACAAGCGTCCTGTCAAGGCCGGGGCACATGGCGCGGATTTCCTCGGCGAGCATACCGCATACGGTTTCATAATCGTCAATGCTGTATTTGAGCTGCGGCGCCTCGATTGTAACATATTTTCCTATGTCCTTACCGACAGCAGCCGCGCCGTCCTCATTCAGAATATCCACAACCGTCCGCTTAATGCTCCCGTGCTCCGTGGTTTTCACCTGAACCCCGCGTATCTCCTTGCCCTCGCGCTCCGTCATTTCATGCGCCTCAACAGCCAGATCAGTTCTTATCATTTCCGTGCCTCCGTTTTCCGTTTTTTATACATTCTCCCCGAAAGGCGCGGAATATATTCAATTATTCAAATGCCGCTTCAATATCCTCAGTAAGCTTAGCCTTGTCCGCGCAGCTGAATTCGATAGCGGTAATATTGTTATCATGGTTGTTCATGATAAGAAGCGGTGTGTTGCCCTCTACCGGGAAATTGTCCTTTGCCTCCGGATTTTCGTCAACATCGGTAATCTGGAACTCTACCCTGCCGTCATACTCCGTTTTTAACTCCTCGATCATTGCCATGTACTCGTCATAGCCATCGTCAGACTGTGATACAAAGTACATAAATATCGGCGTTATCTGCGGGATCTCCGTAGCCTCCGCAAGCTGCGCGCTGCCGCCGCTTTCGCTGCTGCTTCCGCTGTTTCCTCCGTTACATGACTTAGCGGCAATAGCTATAATGATAATAATGAGTGCCAATGCGACAGCGCCAAGAATTACCTTTGCCTTATTCTCCTTGATTACCTCCGAAAGCTCCTTGTTTTCCTTGTTCTCTGCCATAATATGTAGCTCCTTTCTTAAGCCTTGATATTGTTTATTATTTCAAGCGAACGCTCCGCTATTTTTGCGTATCGTTCCGCTTTTTTTCTTACTTTATAATCCAGCCCCTTAATGATGCCGAAATTGGCATTCATCGGCTGAAAGCTGCCGTCATTTGACGGATTTGATATATACAGCGCAAGCGCTCCTATTGATGTTTTTGCCGACGGCTCCCACTTTTCTCTGCCCGTAAGCTCGCAGGCGAGGTTATATCCGGCGAGGATTCCGCTTGACGCCGATTCGACATAGCCCTCAACGCCGGTGATCTGTCCCGCAAAGTATATTTTCGGATACTCCCTCATGCGGTAGAACCTGTCGAGAAGCCGCGGCGAGTTTATAAAGGTGTTGCGGTGCATAACGCCGTACTTTATAAACTCCGCGTTTTCAAGCCCCGGTATCATGGAAAATACACGCTTCTGCTCACCCCATTTAAGATTGGTCTGAAAGCCCACGAGATTATACAGCGAGCCTTCGGCATTGTCCTGCCGCAGCTGAACCACCGCGTATGCGTCGTCCTTTCCTGTTTTCGGATTTACAAGCCCCACGGGCTTGAGCGGTCCGAAGGTGAGCGTTTCAAAGCCGCGCTTTGCCATAACCTCAACGGGCATACAGCCCTCAAAAACCTTTTGATTTTCAAATTCCTTAAGCCTTGCGGTTTCGGCGTTTATAAGCTCGTTATAGAAGGCGGTGTATTCCTCCTTTGTCATAGGACTGTTTATATAATCCGCCGTGCCGCGGTCATATCTTGCCGCCTTAAACACCTTAGATTTATCAATACTTTCCTCTGTCACGATAGGCGCGGCAGCATCATAAAATGCCAGCTCATCGCCGCCCGTAAGCTCTTTTATAGCATCTGAGAGCGCGTCCGATGTAAGCGGGCCCGTGGCGATAATTGTGTATTCGTCCGAGTTAATTTCCGTCACCTCGTCATTTACTACAGTGATTAACGGATTTTCCTTTATCTTAGCGGTTATAAATCCCGAGAATTTATCCCTGTCCACCGCCAGAGCGCCGCCCGCCGGAACACGGCTCACGTCAGCCGCCTGCATCATAACCGAATCCCAGTGACGCATTTCCGCCTTTAAAAGACCGCACGCATTCTCAACACGCTCTGCTTTTAGTGAATTGGAGCAAACCAGCTCCGCAAAGCTCTCGCTGTGATGAGCAGGAGAAAACTTTTTCGGCTTCATCTCATAAAGCTCAACCTCAAGTCCACATTTAGCCAGTTGCAGCGCCGCCTCGCAACCCGCAAGACCCGCGCCTATTACCTTAATTTTCTTCATGCTTATTATCTTCCTTACTGACTGCGCGCTCGTAGCTGCACTTATCGTTATAGCAGTAGATTTTCGCTCCCCTGCCGTTCTTCCTCATAAGCATACCGCCGCATTCGGGACATATCTCGTCCTTGACAGGAGTGTTCCACGCCATAAAATCGCACTTAGGCCAGTGCTCGCAGCCATAGTAGGTTCTTCCCTTCTTGGATTGCTTTACGAGTATCTCGCCCTCGCACTTAGGACACTTAACGCCGGTTCCGACGCGGATCGCTTTTGTGTTCTTACATTCGGGATACCCCGGGCACGCAAGAAATCTGCCAAAGCGGCTCAGCTTGTAAACCATCATTCTGCCGCATTTATCACACGGAACATCGGAAACCTTATCCTTGATTTCGATTTTTTCTATATTTTCCCGTGCGCGCTCCAGATTTTCCTCAAAATCAGGATAAAAGCCTTTAAGCAGCACTATCCAGTCAGCATCTCCCGCCTCAACATCGTCAAGCCTTGATTCCATATTTGCCGTAAAGTCTACATCAACAATATCCTCGAAATTGGATCTCATAATATCCGTTGTCACATTTCCAAGCTCCGTCGGGATAAGCTGCTTCTTTGAACGCTGAACATAGCCGCGGGAAACAATGGTTGTTATCGTGGGCGCGTAGGTTGACGGACGGCCTATTCCCTTTTCCTCAAGCTCCCGTATAAGAGTCGCATCTGTGAAACGCGGGGGAGGCTGTGTAAAGTGCTGTCTGCTGTCAATATCGGTACATGCAAGCGCGCTGCCCGCTTCAAGCTCCGGGAGAGATTTACTCTTTTCTTCCTTCTCGTCAGTGGACTCAACATATACGTTCATATAGCCCTTGAATACGACTTCCGAGCCGTTCGCCCTGAACTGATGCCCGTTTGCCTCAAGCTCCGCGCTTGTAAGGCGGTACTGTGCGGCGGCCATCTGGCTTGCCGCAAATCTCTCCCATATCAGCTTATACAGCTTATACTGCTCATTTGTAAGCTTATCCTTAATGTCAATAGGCTTTATGTTAATTGAGGTTGGTCTTATCGCCTCGTGAGCATCCTGAGCATTTTTCTTTGCCTTAAACTGCCGCGTCTGCGCGTTTTCCTCGCCGTATTCCGCCTTTAAAAACGCGTTCGCCTCCGCAAGCGCATCCTCGGCAATACGGAGCGAGTCGGTTCTCATGTAGGTTATAAGACCTATAGTGCCGAGCCTGCCGCCCAGTCGGACACCCTCATAAAGCGTCTGCGCGATCTGCATCGTGCGGCTTGCCTGATAGGAATATTTGCGTGACGCGTCCTGCTGCAGAGTGCTTGTCGTAAACGGCGGCTGCGGGTTGCGCTTCTTTGTGCTCTCCTTTGTTCTGAGAACTGTAAATTCGCTGTTCTTGATATCATCAACGACAGCCTGTGCCTCTGCTGAAGATGTGAGCTTTGTCTCTTTGCCGTTCTCACCGTAATAATGCGCCGCGATAGTCTTTTTTGACTTCTTATCTCTCAGCTTTACATCAATTGTATGATATTCCTCAGGTACAAAGTTGAGAATTTCCTCCTCGCGGTCACAGATGAGCCGCGTTGCAACAGACTGAACACGTCCCGCGCTCAGTCCTCTCTTGACCTTTTCCCATAAAATCGGGCTTATCTTGTAGCCCACAATACGGTCAAGCACACGTCTTGCCTGCTGAGCGTTTACAAGATTCATATCAATAGGTCTCGGATGCTTTATAGCCTCCTTTACCGCGTTTTTCGTGATTTCGTTAAACGTCACACGGCAATGCGATGCCGGATCAATTTTGAGCGCGTGTGCCAGATGCCAGCTTATTGCCTCACCCTCGCGGTCAGGGTCGGTTGCGAGAAGAACTTCACTCGCTTTTTTAGCCTCTTTTTTCAACGCAGCAAGCAGTTCGCCCTTGCCGCGGATCGTAATATAGCGCGGCTCGAAATCGTTATCAACATCAACTCCGAGGGTACTCTTCGGCAGGTCAATAACGTGGCCCATTGAAGCCACCACCTTATAATTTTTTCCAAGATACTTCTGTATAGTGCCCGCCTTTGCAGGCGACTCAACAATAAGAAGCTTTTGTCTGACTTTCTTAGTTGCCATTATTTCCTCCTCTTTTCTCCCTATATGCTCCGCTGGCGTACCAGCTCATACATCATAACCGCCGCGGCGACAGCCGCATTAAGCGACTCCGCAGAGCCTAGTATCGGTATAATTATATGCTTACACTCCGACAAAATTTCATCGCATACTCCGTTCGCCTCATTACCGACAATAATAACGGACGGTTTTTTGAAATCCACTGAGGTGTAAAGCATACTGTCGTCGCGCAGCGCGCCGCAGTACAGCTCAAATCCCTGCTTTTTCATATCAAACAGACGCTGTATTTCAAAGCCAGGTACAACATTGATATTGAAGAATGAGCCCATGCTTGAACGCACAGTCTTAGGGCTGTAAAGATCAACACAGCCGGGCGAAAGCAGCACTGCGCCGAAGCCTGCCGCATCCGCTGTACGGATTATTGTGCCTAAATTGCCCGGATCCGATATATTATCACAGTATATATAGGGTTTTCCGGCTGCGGCAGAAAATTTCTCATGGGACGGCATATCAATGACGGCAATAATCCCCTGCGGTGTTTTTGTGTCGCAAAGCCCGGTAAAAAGCCCATCCTTAACAACAAAAAGCCTTGCGCCCGAAGGATAATCGAAGTCCTCATTATTGTAAAAGGATTCCGAAACAGCCGTCATGGAAATTCCCATGCAGGAAGCTGCCGCATCGCGAACGGATTTTATTCCCTCAACGGTGAAGCGTCTCTCCTGCGCTCTCACCTTCTTCTGCTGCAGAGATTTAATATATTTATATGTTTTATTCTTTGTTGTACTTATTATATCAATCATTTTCCAACTCCACATAATAAAATCTTATCCTATAATACTACAGAACTTCCGATTTTGCAAGAGGAAATTTGATTTTTTACAAAAAGTTATTATATTATATAGTAGAAACTCACATTATATCCGAATTAAATTAAAATTTACTATTGAAATCCGGTGTAAATTATAGTACAATATATAATAGGTTAGTTTGGACTAATGATGCCGGATAAGGAGAAAGCTTACTCATGAAGAAAATTCTGATTTCGCTTGCCGCGCTGCTTGCGCTCTGCTTTACAGCCGCGGAGGCGGAAACAATTTATACAAGCACTGCCGGGGAATACGCGGATATGATGCAGAAATACTCACCGCCGCGTGAAGCCTCGCCTTTTGCTATGGGTGTACAGAGTGATGAATCGCAAAATATTCTGCTTGCCGCATATGACGGCAGCCTTGAGGACTGCGGCGCGCTTTATGACATCTGTGACGAATATAATATACATACGTTAATATATGAAACCTCCCTCGATGCCGACGCGGCATATGAGTATTACAGCGAAAACGGAATACCTGTCTGCTATAATGAAACCATGACGCTCGAGGCAAGCAGACCGACCAAATATCTTCCCTATCTCTCATGGGGAGCCGGATATGTCAACACCTCATGGCTTACCTCGCAGCTTGAGCTTCATTTTGGCTCTGTTGGAAATATGCCCGAGATTACGGTGGTTGAAATAGATTCGGGAATAGACTACACTCACCCGGAGCTTGAGGGACGGATCGACGCCGACTCCGGTTATGATTATTATAATGATGACAATGACCCGATGGATGACAATTCCCACGGTACTCATGTTGCGGGAATTATAGCGGACAACACACTGTCAAATGTGAAAATAATACCTTTAAAGGTGTCCGATGCTGACGGGAATTTTAGTACAACTCAATTCAAAGCGGCATTGCAGAGAGCAAACGAGCTTAAGCCGTCTGTCATAAATATGAGCATAGGTACAACAAAAGAGGATCCCGCCTGCACTCAGAAAGCGACATTTTATAAATTATTCAATGCAGCTTACACAAACAATACCATCATCTGCACGGCAGCCGGAAACAGACCATCCGGCTCAGCGGAAGCAAATAATGCGGATTATATTTTCCCCGCATATATGGATAATGTAATAACCGTTGCAAACAGCACAAGCTCCGGCGGAATATCCTCCACCTCCAACTACGGCAGCGTAATAGAGCTTGCGGCGCCCGGTGACAGCATAGACAGCACGATCCCCGTAAGCAAGGGCAGCTACGGAATAAAAAGCGGCACCTCTATGGCATGTCCGTTTGTGACGGCAGCCGTTGCTATGCTGAAAACCTACGATGCAGGTATTACATATGAAAAAGCAACAGAAATTTTACAGGCAAACACAACCCCTTTCAGTGTCACGCCTGAAAACAGCTGCGGCTCGGGAATACTTAACATGAAGGGACTTATACCTGAAATAACACCGATTCCCACCCCGACTGAAGATCCTACCGCAGCACCTACAACTGTACCGGCTGATTACGGAATAGCCGTAAACGTAGAAAATACCGGCAGCGGCGGTATTTATGTAACGACAACAAGGGTAATTCCCGATTTCTGCTCACTATATATTGCGGCATACGATGAGAACGGGATATTACTGGAACTTACAAAAAATGACAGTCAGACGATAATCCATCCGTCAGAGACTGCCTCTTATATTAAAGTGTTCCTCTGGGATAATGCACACAACGAACTGCCTTTAGTTAACGCAATAACATATTCTCTGATCAGTGAACCCTCAGAAGAAATAACGGCGAAACCGTCAGAGCTGCCTGTAGAAAGCAGTCAGCCATAAAAAATAATCAGGCTCGCTTTTACCCTTGCGTCCTCCCCTCTTGGAAAGCACGATACCTGCCGATTCAAGCGCACAGGCAGCCACAGCAGTCAGACTGTGAAATCTGCATACCGCATACAGATCATCATCGTTCATTTGCTGTATCCGCTCCCGGTCGGGAGAAATGCCATCTATAGCACAGGCTGAAAGGTAAAGCATATCATATGCCGAGGTTTTCATTTCCGAGTCAGTCATGTTTTCCTCCGTTTTATAAAATGCCCGACCCGAAGGATAAATGCCCGTATATAGAAAAAGTCGCACCATAGATGTACATAAGCGCGGTATTTCCAGTCATTGACGGATATCTCCTTTCCGCCGCGGACAATACCTGTAAGCACACCTATAATGTGACGGTCGGTTATGCCGTATTCCCTATGCCAGCGGTTGTCGCCGCAGATAACATAGTCGTCTTTTCGCACTTTCAGAATGCGGTGCAGTACATACTGTCCGCTGTCACGCTTGTAGAGGGGGACGTCGTACCTTTTCAGCCGACCTTCAGGCTTCGCCGCGATGATAAGCAGATCTCTTCCCTGACGGATAAGCGGTTCCATGCTGTCGCCGACATTTGTGTATATCAATTTGCCATGCAGAGCGAGCTGCTCCTCAAAGGTC
>JBJEIW010000043.1:0-3744 GCA_051877435.1 Candidatus Ornithomonoglobus sp. | reverse complement strand
TCCTTGTCAGGCTGCGCGAGGGAAAGTATCTGAAATACTGCTATTCGATTTTCAAAGAACTCGAGAGAAAAATTTCCTCTCATAATATTCGGAAATTAACAAGGGTTTTGACAACCGAAAAATCCGATTATTTCAAAATTTCATACAACTTGCACAAAATTTTGTGTTTCATTTTGTTGATGTTTTGCTGAGTCTTGTGCATTTTCTCGGCAAGCTCGCGTTCGGTTTTGTTACCGAAATAAAGCTCGAAAATAATAAAGCGCTCGTCAGCGGTTAGCTGCGCGAGCGCTTGGTTAAGCAATATGTTTCTGATTACAGTATCTTCAAACGGTTCCGAATTATCCGGAATTTCAATTCCCAGCGCCATCAGCCTGTCAAGCGAAATCTCCTTGCTCGGGATAATTTTCACGGTTTGAGATTTGGGATTGATAATAATTTTCTCGCGCTTTCGCTTGATTTGCGCATAATCGTTGTTCCAATCGGAACGCTTCAGGTAAGTGTAGATTTCCTCGGAAACCTCGACGGCTGTGCCGTTATTCAAGATGTATTTTTTGGACATTTTGTACCTCCTGTAATTTAGATTTTGTTTTGAGTAAAAAATCTAAATCCGGAGGCGACCTGCTGCGGGGTGTTATCCGATTTTGGGCAAAAAAATTTCCGAGGCGGTGGTTCGCCTCGGACTTGAGATTATTCTGAAGAGCCGATTGTTTTACGGACATTTTGCCGGCAACGCCAAGCAGCCCGCGGGCACATGTGTCCTCGATTCCACAGGCTGTTTGAACTATTATAATCAACCTTCTTTATTTTTGAAATTATGCTTACAAATTCGCTGTTTGAGCAAGCTCGCTGCCAATGTGCAACAGTTTTCTGGGGTGAGCGCCGTAGAGATTTATCAAATGCAAATCCGCAAAATAATTGAATTTGTAGAAATCTTCACTGTAATTCTCGGTGATAAAAGACTGTTCTACTCCATCTATTGTCGCCGTGCGAACGTCGTCTGACACAGATGTGACAAATCCACTCTTTATGCATTCGCTGTTATACGAAAAATTGTAATTCGGGAATATACTTGACCAGTGCGGCGTGAGCTTTTGAACAGCGGCTGTCTCGTTCTCGTCAAGTTCCTTTGACGCGTCAATCAAAAAGCCGTCGGCAAGCTTGCCTGAAAGCTCATCCCATGACATATCCGCAGGGTGTTCATCGTCCAAAATGCCGCGCATATAATCATAAATCTGCCTGCAAGCCGTGACAAATGCCACCGCGTTGCTTCTCCCGTGATTACAAACCGTGCCGTCATATCTTTGGTATTCCATCTCAAAGCTTAAATGCGACAGGTCGGGAATATGTGCGATTGCCATGTGACCAATCGTTGGCAATTTCTTTTTAATGAGATTTTCTGCTTTCGCAATCCATTGCTCTACCCAGAAATGATATTTTTCAGTAACATCTTCTCCGGTTACATTGTCAGTAACAATAGTTAGCTTTACGGAATTCACTTTGTCGAGGAAACCCGTGAAAAGCTGATGCGCATAGGTATCGGCGAATGTGTGCAGTAGCATTCCAATTTTCATCAAGGAATCGCTCTCGCTTATCCCACCTTCCAAAATCTTGTTTTGCAGTTCGCGAAGCTCCGTGGAAATATACGAGCCATCATCAATAGTTGCGGGAACAGTTCTTCTGTCGCCGACTCTCACGCTTGGCTCGTCCTGCGGAATAAAGTGAAACGGCGACACAGTAAATCTTTGAGAACGGTCCAGAATGAGCGTTGCCATGTCGAACCAATCCGAAAATCCCGTTGTAACAGGGTTAATTAAGGTCGTATCTTTTATTTTATCTACAACGATGTCCAAATTCGGTGCCTTTATGTAATCGGGAACATTCCCTGCGCAACGACACTTATACCAATTAAAATCGTCGATAAATTGCGAAAACTCTGCTATTCTTTGCGCTTTTTGCTCATCATATCCGGCTGCGCGCGCAACAGTTTTTACAGCAAAATAGTGAAAGCTTATATCCATAATCTCACCCCTTTTTCGCCCAGCCGACGATATTTACATATACGTCGTTATAGTCATCGTCACCGGCGTCTTCAATGCAGAAGTCGTACACATATCCCACCTTTCTTGCACGCTGGTCGTTAATTGCGCCCGAGGTTATGCTCTGCTTGAGCGTCTTTGCCTCATTTACTGTAATTGTGAGCACGGGAGTGCCGTTACAATCGTGCGTCCTATTGGCTTGACTTATCATTTGCAAATTCGTACTGCGGTTGCCCTTATTTGCGCTGAAATAAACGGTATCTCCAACCTTGAGCGTAACGTTTACGGTGTTCTGACACTGCGTCGAAACGCTCCAAACCAAGAAATAGCCTTTCGGGAATTGCTCAAGTTCAAAGGTCAATGATGCTGCCATAATAATGTCCTCTTTTCTTAAATATTTATAAAAAGCCGTTTTGAAAAACAACATTATGTCATTTGTTCATCGGTAATTTCTTCTTCAAGCGGAATACCTATTTTAAAGTCAATTATGCTTTGAAGGTCATTGACAAGCTGCTTATAATTATTCTGGCGGTTCTTTATCGCTATATTGTTATACATATTTACCGGCAAAATAATTATCAGGTATAAAAAAGCAATGCCCAAGGCAGCCGAAATGCCTGCGGAAATAGCAGACTGCGCGTCTGCTTGCATATCAAGCATTTTACTCAAAACAGCAAGAAAAAGCGGAATGATTAAAATCTGCATATATTTATCAATTCGATCCTGATTGCGTTCGATTTTTTTATTTGAATCATCAATAATCACTTTGTATCTGCCGATTAGATCTTGAAGGAAAGAATAGCTTAATATCTCTTTTTCTGCAAAAATATACGACAGTTTCTCACAATATTCATGATAATTGTTGAACTCATTATCGCTGTGGTTGATTTCGTATTTACTTGTGTATATGTATGCAGCTATGCCAATGGCTACCTCAATAAGAGCATTTACAAAAACCCATATTTCATCGATTATTTTAAAAACAGATAGGAAATATGTTACCAGAACTGCCGCCAACACGATAAAAAGCGCTGCAACAAGGAATCGAGCAATCTTGTTCAATTTGGAGAGCTGCTTTGATATACTTCCATTCTGATCCTTAAGCCACTTTTTATAGCAATTAAAAATGTAATTTTCCATGTTTTTCTCCTTTCTAAAGCTTATCGGAGACTGTGTATCACTAAGCCTCCGATAACTGTGTTCGCAAGCCGAATTCAGAACGAACTGATATCCGAGGTTGCTTCCCTTTGCTTGAAAAATATCACTTGATGATATTCTTCAGGTTCGCAGGCTCTTTAGGCTGATAAGGTCCATAATAAGATGCCGCACCACAAGCAGCCTTAGCATTTTTAAGAGCTGTTTTTGCGATGACATTTGCAACTGCCTTTTTAACCTTCATGATATCCCCTCCTTTGCAAAAAAGTTTCTACTAATATCAATACTGATATCATAGCAACAGTAGTGATAATCATAGCTCCAAAAGAAATCCCCAAAGCCATCAGCGCTAATCCAACCACAGATAATGCCGATGCAATTATAATTGACAGAACAGATGATTTTTTTCTCTGTTTATCGCTTAATGGTTTGTGTTTGTTTGGCACCGGAGAAAACAACATAATCGGTATTAAGCTCACTAATGCCAACATTCCGCATATGTAAATCGAAAATTGACAGCCGTAAATGATGTTATACGCAAAAAACGTTATGA
>JBJEIW010000042.1:0-3773 GCA_051877435.1 Candidatus Ornithomonoglobus sp. | reverse complement strand
CGGACAGAGTGTAGTTTTGGAAGATTATCTTGAGGTGAGACCTGAAAAAAGAGAAATAATCGAGAAATACATAAAGGAAGGGCGGATAACGGCAGGTCCTTGGTACACGCTGCCGGATCTGTATCCGCTTGACGGCGAATGTTTGATAAGAAATCTTTTGAAAGGCTTCAGAGTATCCGAGGGCTTAGGTAAAACTATGAAAATAGCGTATACCTCCTTCGGCTGGGGGCAGACTGCACAGCTGCCGCAGATTTATCTCGGATTCGGAATTGATTTCTGTATAACGGCAAAAAGAGTTACCGAAAAGAGAGCACCGAAAAGCGAGTTTTGGTGGGAGGCGCCGGACGGCAGCCGTATTCTCACAACAAGGCTCGGAGAGGGGGCAAGAGCACAGTTTTTTGTAACAACAGTCGTTCCGGCAAGATACGGCATGGCAAATGATAAGGATTGGAAAATAGAGTGGAAAGATACGGGACTTATATATCATAAGGCAAATGAGGAAAAGGCACAGAGTGATTATATAAAGTTCAGCGATGAAAAGAATTTTTATGATGATACGCTCAAGGATAATCTGAAAACCTGCTGGACGTCAACGGACGATAGTCTGTCGGATAATAACAGGCTGATGCTTTGCGGCTGCGACTTTTCAGGCGCTGTATCGGATATAGATAAGATTATTGACGAGGGAAACAAGCTTGTCGACTTCAAGCTTGTTCATTCGTCAATAGAGGACTATGTTGAGTCGTTCAAAAATGACTTGGATTACGATAAGCTTATCACCGTAAAGGGTGAGCTCAGAGAAGGCCCGTCATCGGCATGTTCGGGAAACGCGCTTTCAACAAGGCTCTACATAAAACAGCTCAATAAAAAAGCGCAGAATGCACTTATAAGAAAATCGGAAACTTTAAGCGCCTCAATGATGATGCTGGGCGAGGAGTACGAAACCGGATTTTTTAATAAGGCATGGGAATTTATGCTTAAAGCTCATCCCCACGATTCCATTAACGGTGTTACGCAGGATTCGACTGCTCAGGATGTTGTATATCATTTAAGACAGGCGCTCAGCCTTGCTGACACTGCTTTTGACAGAGCTATGATGAAGCTTATAAAGCATATGGATTTATCAAATTATAATAACGATGATGTTTTAATAGCAGTATACAATCCGCTCCCTTTTGAACGCAGCGAAACGGTTAAAATATGCGTTGATATGCCCAAAGAGCTTAACGCTTGGGATCTTAAGATAACGGATGATGAAAACAATGAGGTAAAATATCAGAAAATTGCCATAGATGAGCTTGTTGCGGGTGTGCATGATACAAACTCAAGACCGGCACCGCTCCATGTTGATCGTCATACAATTTATATGGAAACAGGAGTAATTCCGCCGTGCGGATACAGAATATTCAAGGTCGAGCCGAACAGAACGTTTGAAAGAACCTTTATGTGCGGACCGACATATCAGAGAACATCCTGCGGCACGGAGATTTCCGCATACTCAAATGTTCTTGAAAACAAGTACATCAGAGCCGAAGTAAATCCGAACGGTACTCTTAAAATTACAAATAAGGAAAATGGAACGGTTTATGATAATATGCACAGCTTTGAGGACACAGGCGAAGTGGGCGATTACTGGATAAATATTCGTCCAAACAGAAACAGAAAGTATTCGTCCGCTGCATTACCGGCAAAGGTATGGGTGGAAAATAACGGCGATTTATCGGCTACGCTGGGAATTGAGATAAAAATGGAACTGCCTGAGGAGGGAATAAGACCGGGTGATTTCTTTGCAGCAGGCTCAAAGAGAAGCGACAGGAATAAAACGGTTACAATAACATCATATGTCACTCTTGCAAAGAATTCAAAGAAACTTGATTTTCATGTTGAGATAGACAATACCGTATGCGACCACAGAATGAGAGCGGTATATCCTACGGGGATTTGTGCCGATTATTCTTATGCGAACGGACATTTCACGGTTGATAAACGCCCCATTGTAAAGAGAAACGGCAGTGAATTTGAACCCGATATGCAGACGCTGCCCATGCAGAGCTTTGTCGATATCAGCGACGGAAAGACAGGCGCGGCATTTATCAATAATTCTCTTACTGAGTTTGAGGCGACGGAGAACGGAACGGTATATCTCACACTGTTAAGAGGCGTGAAAAATTCAATATGTACGGAAAGACGTGTTACAAGCTATTATACCGAACAAAACGGCGGACAGTGCTTGGGAAAGCAAGTGTGCGATTATGCCATATATCTCCATGACGGAAATTGGTGCGATGATGAGGTTATGACGCTTGCACAAAGATTTAATGTGCCTGTCGCAGCCGCACAGCTTTCGGGAGGAAGTGACGGCGATGTTAAGCCGAATACCGGTTTTGTGAAGCTTGACAGCAGACTTGTTATGTCATCACTCAAAAAGGCGGAGGACAGGGATACTGTTATTATGAGATTTTACAATCCGACCGAAGAAAGTGTAACGGCAATGATAGATTTAATCAGGAAACCGTCTGCGGCATATGTAACAAATCTGAATGAGGAGAGAATAAAACAGCTTGATCTGAATTTGCCGATAACGGTTGAAGCACAGAAAATCGTAACAATAGAGCTGGAGTTTTAAATGTTTTGCGCTTGTGGAAGGGCGACCGCGCATGGTCGCCCTTGCCTTTGGAAAGGAGCATATATAGATGAATGAAATAACAAAAAGTGATTTTTTTGAAACGGGAAAAGACGGCGTTAGAAAAATTCTCACGCCGGACGATAAGAAGATTGATATAATAGAGTTTGACGATAAAAAGCTTTGTTATGTAAAAAGCGGTATGGGCTACCCTGCGATATATCCCATGCATGAAACACATTTTGAGCCTAAGGCGGAAGCGATACTTATGGATCTTGACGGAACATCGGTACACAGCGAAAGCTTTTGGATGTGGGTAATCGAGCAGACAACGGCGCGAATTTTGGGTAAGAGTGATTTTAAGCGTGAAATTGAGGATGAACCGTTTATTTCAGGTCACAGTGTTTCGGAGCATTTGCAGTATATGATAGACAAATACGCAAAGGGCGCAAGTCTGGAGCTTGCAAGACAGTATTATTTTGAAATAGTAAATCATGAGATGGACGAGATAATGAACGGCAGAGGAAAGCAGGATGCCTTCACACCCGCGCCGAATTTAAAGGAGTTTTTGACAACCGTTAAAGGCGAGGGTATCAAGATAGGTCTTGTAACATCCGGTCTTTACGAAAAGGCAATGCCCGAAATTATATCGGCGTTCCGCCAGCTCAATATGGGTGATCCGGTGGATTTCTATGACTGCATCATAACCGCCGGACAGGCTTTAAGAAAGGGACAGACAGGAACGCTCGGAGAGCTTGCACCCAAGCCGCACCCGTGGCTGTATGCCGAAACAGCGAGAGTGGGACTCGGAATACCGTTTGAAAGACGTCACAAGGTTATCGGTATAGAGGACAGCAGTGCCGGAGTGGTATCAATTAAGCTTGCGGGATTTTCATGCGTGGGAATTTCGGGCGGTAATATCGAACAGGCAGGTATGTCGGATATGTGCGATTACAATATTAATAAATTAACCGATATGTTGGATATTATTCTGTAAACCGAAAAATGATATGATGAGTATTTGATAAATGAGAGAAGGGCATAAGAGAATATGAAATTAACGGAAATAAACATACGCGATCCTTTTGTTTTATTGTATAAAGACAGATATTATATGTATGGCTCGCGCGTAGGCAAGCAGAGGGGCTTT
>JBJEIW010000041.1:0-3783 GCA_051877435.1 Candidatus Ornithomonoglobus sp. | reverse complement strand
CGGACAGATGACGCTTGCGGATTATTAAATCAACGGGCGGCGGAAGATATATATAAATATATGCGAGGAGTTGACGGGATGCAGGAACATTATCCGGAACTGAAAAAACGGCGCGAAAGAATACTGCACGGGAGCCCGGATCCCCCGGACGGACAGCCGAAAGGGACAAAACCGTCAAATCCCACGGAGCAAAAAGCGCTTATACTCTGCACTATAGATACGCAAATCAAAGCAATTGAGCAGGTTATAATAGAACTGCGGAGCAAATATTCAAACACCTATACAGGGGAGACCTTTGATGCATACGAGTCATTTATGGATTACGGCGTATTTTGCTATTACCGGAGCAAACCCGGGAGAGATACCGCACCTTGTGAGAGGACATGGAAACGTTATCGCGCTGAATTTGCGTATAAATTAGCAAAAAAAATAAATTATTTTTAAAAATGTCACTTTTTTTAAAAATCAAGTGGTATAATCAGTATAATGGATTTTGTATAATGAAGCATGCAAGGCTGAGTAAAGTCAAACCATTTGTAATACCTCCAAGAAGGGCATCCACATAAGTCGGGTGCCCTTTTTGAGTACAGACGCCTCGCGCGCATGCGCGAATTAGCATAAGAAGGAAAAAATTGAAAAATCGGACAAAATCGGACAAAAAACAGAAGGGAGGCGGGCAATAAATGAAAATCACAAAAAAGCACAGAGATGCGATTAATGAGCTTCTCAAAGGGAAAATGACCAAAGCGGAAATAGCGAAGCATGTCCATGTTGCCCGCTCTACACTGTATGAATGGTTAAAGGATGATGATTTCAAAGCTGAGCTTGAAGAACGGGAGTCAGATTACAAACGTATGATAAGCGCGAGGATTTCAAAGATGGCTTTCTCTGCGTTAGATACACAAGAGGATATCATGAGCAAGAGTGACAATGACAGGGCGAGGGCATCAGTAGCGGCGGACATACTAAATCGTGCGGGCTATACAAAGACCAACATCGTAGAATTAAAAACACCTGAGGATGCAGTTGCCGATAAGCTGAATGAGGTGTTCGGCGATGCCCCTTAATAAAAAGCAGCAAGAGGTTATAGACTGCGTCAAGACCGAGAATCCGAAAATACTTGTTTGCTCCGGTGCCAAAAGAGCCGGAAAGACCTATGTGCTGATATGGATATTCTTAGGACATATAGCGAAATTCAGAAATAAGGGTTTGTCTTTTATTCTGGGCGGCGCTACTCAGGCATCACTGCGGCGTAATGTTCTTGACGATATGGAGGACATACTCGGCAAGAAGCTGACACTGGATAAAACGAACGCTGTTGAAATATTCGGCAACAAGGTATATTGCTTTGACGGAGCAAACTCAGACGCATGGAAAAAGGTCAGAGGCTTTACCGCGGCGGGAGCGTTTCTGAACGAGGGAACGGCGCTGCATGAATCGTTTGTTCGTGAGGTGCAGAGCAGATGCAGTTATCCCGGCGCGAGAATTTATATTGACACTAACCCGGAAAATCCCGCGCACTATATCAAAACAGACTATATCGACAATGACGGACAGCTTCTTGACAGCGGACTTGTAAATATACGCGCATTTCAGTTTACGTTGTTTGATAATGATGCGCTTACTGAGGAATATGTAGACAGCATAGTCAAGTCAACGCCGTCCGGTATGTATATGGATCGCGACGTTTACGGTCGATGGGTCAGCCCCGAAGGCGTTGTATATCCCGATTTTACCGAAGCGTTGTTTATTTCTCCCGAAGATATTGCAAATATGGACTTTACATCGTATTTCGTGGGAGTGGACTGGGGCTATGAGCATTACGGAGCTATCGTGCTGTGCGGTGTTCGTGTTGACGGCGTTATCGTGGTAATGAAAATTTATGCGGCACGGTATCAGGAGGTTGATTACTGGACCGATGTTGCACATGAGATTATGCGTGAATACGGTGATATACCGTTTTACTGCGACAGTGCGCGGCCGGAGCATGTGAAGCATTTCCGAAAGAATGATATTGACGCGTTTAACGCGAAAAAAGCTGTCATCGCGGGTATAGAACAGGTTGCCAGAGGTTTTAAGCGCAATATGCTGCTGATAGTGAACAATTCCCCGAGGTTCAAGGAGGAAATATACCAGTATGTATGGAATGAAACTACGGGCGAGCCGATAAAGCTGTATGATGATGTTATGGACTCGATAAGATATGCGGTATATACGCATCTTATCACAGAAAATATTACATGGGAAACGTATATCAGACGATATGCCTTAGTGCATAAGTCTGAAATAGCATAATAAGGACGGTGAGACAGTTGCAACTGACCATAGCGCAGATAAGCAAGAAAATTGCAAAATTTGAAAGTCGGGTTTTTCCGAGGCTTAACAGGCTGTTCGGTTATTATATTGGCAATCACGGCATTCTGGACGTAACAAAAGGCAAGGGAAAGCCAAATAACAAGCTTGTGACTAACTATGCGAAAAACATAGTAACGAATACACAAGGCTATTTTATGGGTGTCCCGGTGACATATAAAAGCTCAGATGCCGAGCTGGAGGAGCGTATACAGGATATAATCGAATATAACGATGACGCGGCTGTAAATTCAGACCTTGCAGAGGACCTGAGTATATATGGCATTGCGGCGGAACTGTTGTATATTGACGCGGATGCGCAGATAAGGTATACAGAGATAGATCCGAAGCATCTCTACATAGAGACAAGTCAGAATGTGAATGATGAGATTATTCTGGCTATCCGTTGGTATGATGTTTATGACGATGATGATATATGCACAAGGCATATTGAGGTATACGATGCCGAGACCATAACATATTACATGACGAAGGGTAAGCGCGGCGGAGCTATCGTCCCGGAAGTACCTGAGGGCACGGCTTCAAATGTGGTTCGGCATTATTGGGGTGCGGTGCCGATTAACGTGTATTATAATAATAAAAATCACATGGGCGATTTTGAGGATATTATTTCGCTTCAGGATGCGTATAACACAATGGAATCCGAATCCGTAAACGATTATCAGTCCTTTGCAGATGCAATTCTCTTGCTGAAAAATACGAAAATGCCAACCGAGATCGACCCGGTCACCGGCAAGCAAAAAAAGACAGATTTCAGAGACACTAAGGTTCTTTCGGTGTATGATGAGGGTGATGCGAGTTACCTGGTGAAGCAGGTCAACGACACCTACGTTGAAAACATCAAAGAGCGGATCAGAGAGGATATATACCTCACAAGCAATACCGTAAATATGAGTGATGAAAACTTTGCCGCAAACGCTTCCGGCGTTTCAATCATATACAAGCTCATGAATTTTGAAAACCGCGTAGCAAAGACAGAGAGACGATTCACAAAAGGACTGCAGCGGAGGTTTGAGCTTATATGCACGATATTGAATATAAAGGCGGGTCCGTATGATTACAGGGATATTACTTTCAACTACACAAGGAATATCCCGGCAAATGTTTCAGAGCTTGTAACGGAAGTATTACAGCTTGACGGCATAGTATCGCTTAAGACGCGTCTGGCGTTACTGCCGTTCATAAACGACCCGGAGGATGAAATAAAGCAGCTTGAAAAGGAGCAGAAATCACAGATGCAGTACAATTTAAGCAGCTTCGGGCGTACCGACACGCGTGATAATGAGCCGGACGATGAGGATATAGACAGTGGCAGAGGCGAATGATTACTGGGACAGCCACATTCAGAAAATATACGATAAGCACTCCAAAAGCCTGACTGTAGATGCTTTATACAGAGAGGTATATGAA
>JBJEIW010000040.1:0-3814 GCA_051877435.1 Candidatus Ornithomonoglobus sp. | reverse complement strand
GGAGTATGAGGGTGTGGTTCCGCCCACGGATTACAGCGCAGACATTTCCGCGCCGGAAGCATATACCAATCCGGAGCCTGAGGTGCAATATGATGCCGGCAGTGAACCGGTTGCAGAGGCTCCCGCTGAGGAGGCTCCGCCAAGCTCCGGTTCGGCGCTTTATACGGTAAAGATTCCGGATGCAGCAAACGATACCGTAACGGTTGAAATTGTCCAGGACGGAGTGATAGTTCATAACCAGATACACCAAAAGACCGAGGGCGCCGTGACAATAGAGCTGCAGGGTACAGGATCCTCTAATGTGCAGGCGTATATTGACGGCGCAAAGGTAAGTGACAAGACGGTGACGTTTTAAATGAAGGGAACAATATATAAAGGCATCGGCGGGTTTTATTATGTTATGACTGAGAATGGCATTGTTGAGTGCAAGGCGCGTGGCAAATTCCGCAAGGAGCATATTATACCGATGATAGGCGACAATGTTGAGATTGAGGTTAAGAACGGCAAAGGCTCAATAACGGAAATTTATCCGCGTCGGAGCAGGCTTATACGTCCCGCAGTGGCAAATATTGATATGATAGTCGTGGTTGTGGCGGCAAAAAGCCCCGATCCGAGTGCAGCCGTTATTGATAAAATGCTTGTCAATGCTGAAATCAACGGCATAGAGCCGTTAGTCTGCATAAACAAATCAGAGCTTGCAGATTGTGATGCTTTAATCAGTCTGTATGAGAATGCAGGCTATAGAACGCTGAAGGTGAGCGCGGTGACAGGCTGCGGCATCAACACGCTCCGAAAGGAAATACAAGGAAAGACTGCGGCATTCGCCGGTGTAAGCGGTGTCGGCAAGTCAAGCCTTCTTACGATTATAACGGGCAGCTCGCTTGAAACAGGAACAGTATCGGATAAGATAAGCCGCGGACGGCACACTACCCGTCATGTAGAGCTTTTTCCTGTTGAGGGCGGAGGGTATGTCCTTGATACTCCGGGCTTTTCATCTGTCGAGCCGGAGGATATAACACCGGAAGAATTGGCAGACTGTTTTCCTGAAATGAGGGATATAGCCGGAAAATGCCGATTCAGAGGGTGTGCGCATATCAATGAACCGGACTGTGCCGTTAAGGCGATGGTACAGAGCGGTGAGATTGCGTGGTCAAGATATGAGTCTTACAGGGAGCTGTATGAATTGCAAAGGAGCAGAAGAACATGGAAATAGTATTATCGCCGTCGATTCTGTCGGCTGATTTTTCCGAGCTGGGAAAACAGATTAGGGAAGTATCTGCGGCAGGAGCGCCGTGGCTTCATATAGATGTAATGGACGGTGTTTTTGTGCCGAACATCAGCTTTGGTTTTCCGATAATCAATTCAATCCGCAGACTTACGGACACTGTTTTTGATGTGCATCTTATGATTACAGAACCGGAGCGCTATATTGAACGCTTTCTTGACGCGGGAGCGGATGTGCTGACATTTCATGCCGAGGCAACCGAAAAAGTCGGTGAATGTATAAAAATGATAAAAAGCCGCGGCAAAAGGGCGGGGCTTGCAATAAGCCCGAATACACCGATAGACGCGGTGCTGCCGTATCTTGACAGACTTAATATGGTGCTGTGCATGACGGTTGAGCCGGGCTACGGCGGTCAGAAGTATATGAAGGCGGTCGAAGAAAAGATATCGGCGCTGAGAAATATCGCCGGAAAGAATTTCTACATCCAAATAGACGGCGGCGTAACAAAGGATAATATAACGGAGCCTGTAAAGGCGGGCGCGAATATTATCGTTGCGGGCAGCGCGGTGTTTAAGGGTTCGATAACGGATAACATAAAGGGGCTTAAGTCGGCATGCGCGCGGTTATAATAGGAAACGGAACAATAAAAAACTATAGCTATATAAAATCCCGGCTTCGCGCAGGGGATTTTATAATTTGCGCCGACGGCGGTCTGCGCCATGCCAAAAAGCTTGGCATAAAGCCGGAAATTGCCATCGGTGATTTTGACTCGTCCGAAAAGGATGAAACAGTAAAAACATATGTGTATCCGTCACGGAAGGATTTTACCGACGGTGAGCTTGCTGTAAATTATGCTATAGATAACGGCTATGACGAGATAATGCTTTTGGCTATGAGCGGCGACAGGCTTGACCACACGCTGACGGATATATTTCTGCTTTCAAAGCATGAGGGCGCTTATCTTGTTGACGATAAAAACGAAATTCATATTGTCCGCAGCAAGCTGAGGCTGACGGGCTTTAAGGGGAAAACACTGTCGATTATACCGGTATACGGTGATATGACGGGTGTAAGTACAAGCGGACTTGAATGGCAGCTCAATAATGAAACGCTGTATTTCGGAGAAAGCCGCGGCAACAGCAACGTTGTGATCGGTGATACATGCGTTATTTCCGTAAAAAGCGGTATGGGCGCGGTTATAATAAATGACGGAGAATAAAAGGATAATGGACAGCTTGAGAAAAAAACTCATCGGGGATAAAGCTTTTTACAGAATGATACTGGTTGTGGCAGTACCGATAATGATTCAAAACGGAATAACAAACTTTGTAAGCCTGCTTGACAACATCATGGTGGGTCAGATCGGCACGGAGCAGATGTCAAGTGTCGCGATAGTAAATCAGCTTGTTATGATATACTATCTCTGTATCTTCGGCGGTCTGTCGGGCGCAGGAATATTCACAGCTCAGTATTACGGAGACGGTAATGAGGAAGGAATACGGCATACCTTCAGATATAAGCTGTGGATGGCTCTGATACTTACAGCACTGGCAATGTTTATTTTTATCGCATTCGGCAACAGACTTATACAGATGTATCTGCAGGGCAGCAGCGACGGTGGGAATCCGGAGGCTGCATTACAGTACGGACTTACATATATGCGTATAATGATGCTGGGCTTACCTCCGTTTATGATGCTCCAGATATACGCAAGCACACTGAGAGAATGCGGTGAAACGGTTGTACCGATGAAGGCGGGAGTAGCCGCCGTTGCGGTAAATCTTATCTTTAACTATCTGCTGATATACGGAAAATTAGGTTTTCCGCAGATGGGGGTTGCGGGAGCGGCGGCAGCAACAGTGCTGTCAAGATATGTCGAGGCGGCAGTTGTTATAATATGGACGCATAGACATAAGGAAAAGAACCCATATATAGAGGGAATCTACAGAACATTGCGTCTCCCTGTAAGACTTGCAAAGAATTATTTTATAAAGGGAATGCCACTGCTGCTTAACGAAACCATGTGGGCGGCGGGAATGGCAATTCTTGTGCAGTGCTATTCGATCCGCGGACTGAGCGTAATCGCCGGAATAAATATATCAAATACGATATACAATGTATTTAATGTTCCCCCAGCGCATTACCGTGCCGCGCAGCAGAGGGGATACTTCCAGGTTCCGAAAAAGGCCGAAGTTTGCTCTGTCAGACTGTTCCCGCTCCCGCCTTTGCAGGCAGAGGAAACGGTCCGCGCTGAACCGGCCGCAGAAGCCGGTGCTGCCCACCATATTCTTTGCAAGGCCCGCTACCTCCTGCAGAAGCCGGTCTCCCTCCTGAATCCCGAAGCTGTCGTTGACAAGTTTGAAGTTTTCAATATTTGTGCAGACAATACTGTAATCCCCCTGCGGATCCTCCAGAAGCCGTTCCCGCATTTTCTGATAAAAATAATCCTTGCTGTACAGCCCTGTAAGCCGGTCATATTTCAGGTAGCTGACCATGGCGGAGGTTTCCCGCAGCTTGATGATGCTGGCGACCCGGTGCAGCACCACATCCGGGTGATAGGGCTTGGGCACAAAGTCCGTGGCGCCGTGG
>JBJEIW010000039.1:0-17329 GCA_051877435.1 Candidatus Ornithomonoglobus sp. | reverse complement strand
ATGATTGGACATAATTGTGAAATCTCTTGTTTTCTTTACTCTGAAAATTGCCATGTTCTTTTCCTCCTTTTGTTTTTGGCACAATTTTTGCATATAAAAAAGACCTAATCTTCGTTTTTTGAAAATTAGGTCTTAAATTAGCAGTTTTTGTGGCTTGACGCAATACAATGGCTTTGCATGAACCGAACATTGAACTGCTGTTTTTCGATTAACACTCATATGCAGGCATATGTATATATTAACCGAATTTATTTACTTTTTTTCTGAATGAAAAAAGCTGATAAACCGCGTAGGTATCAGCTTTCTTGGCTCTTCCAACTGGGCTCGAACCAGTGACCCTCTGATTAACAGTCAGATGCTCTGCCAACTGAGCTATGGAAGAATATGGAAATTATTCAGTTTATTACCAATTTGGGTTTTGGTATTTTCCTCTTTCATGCTCAGTTTTCAGGGTTGTTTTGTTGACGGTTGCCCTGCCATCTGAGCTATGAAAGAATTTAAAATATTTATGTATTCTTCCATTTTTAGATTTAAATTAAATGAAAATCCCATCTTATCATTTTTATATAATACTCTAAGGCTTTTTACATTATATCGAATACAATAATCTAAAATGTATTGTATCCATAAAACTGTCAAAAATGCCTATTAGGTTATAAATTTAACTTTAATTGTTTATGGAATAATTATACATTTATATAGTCATCTTTCATCAATAAAATCAAGCGCAAAATTTATAAGTATCCTGTAATCTGTATTATGAGGTTTGCATTAAGTGATTTTTATTTATAATGTACTTAATGCAAACCAGTATACTTAAGAAGTCCACACTCATTACATGGAAATTATTCAATTACAAATAACCATTTGAGTTATCCTTTTTCTATTAATCCATTTTCAACTGCATATTTTAAACAAGATGATTCTCCATGCAACTTATTTCCTAATATTGTTAATCTATACTTTGCTCTTGAAGCTGTAAGATACAACTGATTAAATGCTATATATCTTATATAATTTTCAGATATATCACTCACCCCTATGTTTTCTGGAACACGCCCTTCATCTACACCAATAAGTATAACACACTTAAACTCAAGTCCATTTACATTAAACGGATCAAACAACTGAATCGGATCATTATCTCCATTCGTATTTCCAGCCCCTGATGACTGCCTACTATTTATAACACAAATTTTTTTATTTATTTTTTTCTCAAGCTCACCGAATGATTCGTCATTAAATAACTTATCATCAAATGATATTAACGCGATTTCACGATTTCTGCATTGGCAATCCCTTCTGCATTTGTCAATATGCTCCTTTAATGAATCAATCATATCATTGTCATTATCATACATCTTTAAATAAGGTTTCTCACATAATCTCTCCTCTTTATCTGTAAAACCACTCATTGCCATATGGTAAGGATTTTTATAATCATTTTGAAACATTAATGCTCCCGCAGCTGATATTGCAGCACAAAAATCTGTGATTTGTTGTGATGACCGGAATATTGTTTTATAATCATTTTTATCAGCATTAGCAAAATTCTTCTCTATAAAATCTTGCTGAACTTCACCCCTATCACCAATTGCCTGACTATAATCTAAAGCAAAACAAATAGGGATTTCTTTTTGTTCTGGACTTTTCGTTAAATAATGAAAACAATATTGCTCATTAATATTAAACAGATGCATCTCATCAACAAAAATATAGTCATATCCTAAATCTATTCGTTCTCTCCTCCATATAGGTGCATTTAATTGTGATAATGTCTCAACTGTGATATCATCAATATCATATACTCCTGTTACTTGCAACATATTCTGATATTCTTTAAAAATAGAAAAAATAAATTCCCGATCCTTTTTTGTTTTCAGCATTAAAGCATTTTTTATTGATTGTAAATCATAATATTCTTCAATTGTGCCATTTGTTCTACCCTTTATTTGAACGCTGAATTCATGCTGTAGCATAGAAATCAGTATTCCCTTTGGGGTTTGCCCTATATCCAAAAGTACTTTTAATTCATCTGATAATAACGATTTATATGTTTTATACTGCTTTTTCATTACATGGTCCAAAGCATCTTCAATAAGTATTCTTTGTGTTTCTTTCGCATTTGTAGCATCCTTTTCGATAACCTGAGTGTCATTAACCCCAATTGTCCGAATACAATAATTTAACAGAGTCGTAAATTCAATTTTTTGCTCTATTTCTCCACATAGATATTTGTCAGCACCTACAATATATGAAAACGCATTTTTATTTTCTTGATTTGTTGACTCGCTGTGAGAAAAAAATATTATCTTAAATGGTTGATTTTCACATCTTTTCTTTTCTAATATAGAAAACGCACGCAATATCATTGAAGCAGTTTTTCCGGTCCCTGCTGCTCCTTCAATCCTCATCGGTGAATTCAAATTTGTACTTTCTACAACCTTTCTTTGTGTTATTGTTAGCTTCTCTATTTTACTATTATAATCCAAATACATAAATTCCCCACTAGATACGGCAACATCTGTTTCTGCATACAATATAGGAGATGTTCCTTTTCGTCCATTTTCAACCACAATATTACTATCAAACACTCTACGAAATTCTGGTTTTAACTTTATGTAATTCTCTCCTGCTTCCCTTAGAATATCTATTTCAGGTTGTTCGTCTCTATGCGAATCTCTATCTGTATAATTATATACCAATAGTGGTTTTTCTATACCTCGCCTTTCTAATCTTGTACACTTAACAGAACGTTCAATAACTACACGATGTTTGTCCGAATACACGAACGGAAAGACAATTGACTTGTTTTTATTCACTCTTTCTGATGAAGCAAAAGGGTAACGATGCCATATCTTAATAGCTGTTCTAAATGTCTTTTGAAGTATAAGTAATAAAGAATCATCATCAGGTACCTTTTCTATTAATTTGCTTTGTTCTAAGTCAAAAACCAGTATATGATTAGATATAGCTTTTCCGACAAATATAATACCTATATTATCTTTTTTCACACGTAAAGAATTATATTCAAAATTAACATCCTCTTTTCGAATAAAATTAATTAACCTCTTTCCATTTTCAAATTCTATACTTTGGAACTCAGATTTCCCAATAAATGTTTCAATTGCACTTTCTTCAAATAATAAGTATTTCATTTTTCTAAAACTCCTTTATCTAATATTCGATTTATAATCTCCTCAACATTCTCTTTTGATGGATTGTGTACTCCTATTCTTGCAAATAAATTTGAAAAATGTTGCATTAAATATTCTATCCAAGGTGATTTAATATCACATAGCGGTATAGAATAACCCGGTGAATCATATATGAAAAATTTTTTATTATATTCGGTTTTTTGTTCATTAGTCAAATCTTTATTTTCTACATCAATCGAACAATTATTTAAAGCTCTTATCTCATCAATATTAAAATAATCCAATTCCTGTAAATCTATCATTAGTCCGTCTTTAATTTCCATAGAAATAGCTTCTGAAGGTATATATACATAATGAGAATTCTGTCCATTTACTACATTTGTCACAAAATTAATCACATCCTTTTTGTTTTCTCTCAAAAAATCTTTTCGTTCATCAAATGATATATTATTATCTGAATATTTTTTATATTTTTCAAATTTCTTTTTTATGTCATCCTTTTTTTTATGTATCTCACTGTCTATTACTGTATTAAACTCACATAACGAAAAACTTTTTATAGTATCCCAATCCAATCCATTACGTTCCATTGTATCTTTTAGGCTACTACTGATATTATTTAAAGAGGAACGACTTACACTTTTAAAACCACTTTTTGATAATATCCATTCACCAAAATCAATAGCAGCAAGATAAAAGACTTTCTGTAATTTATCATTTGCTAAATCACATCGCGCTGATATTACTATGCCAAAACAATTGATTCCAGAATATTTCACAGAACGTATAGATGTTATTACGGTTCCTTGGGTTATTTGGTCATACATGTTAACGATCATTCCTTCCATCATATTCATGTGTTTAAATATAACACATATAATTGTACATACTTATTATAGCATATTTAAATGATTCTATCAACATATTTTGATATTTTTCTTCAAATTTATCATTATTCTTCACCATGCACATTATATCCCGAAATTATAAAAATGGAATGTCTTGAGAAATATACAAATACACCCCCAATCAAAAAAGCCCTATATTCATTTACTGAATATAAAGCCTTATCCTTTTACTATCAGGTATCCAATCAATTATACTAACCTCTTTTATCCCGCCGTAGGCATTGATATAACTCCCATCCGTTGGAAGCACGACTTTTTTCATAATTGTCCTAAATAATCTCATGGGGCTCAGCTCACGTTCTCATACAGTCTCTCCAAGCATAATACAGCGTGGCACAATTTTAGATATCATGCAAAATTATTTAATTACTTCTGTGTTCTATAATTCATTGAAGCAGTTCTTCGTACTGCATTTTCCCTGATGCAACCTCTAATCCGACTTCCACAACCTCATCATTCGTACAATCGATTTCAATTCCGTTTACAGTCAGAAATGTCAGCATAACATACATACCAATACGCTTGTTTCCGTCCAAAACGCATAATTTGAAATCAGTATAAATCCCATTCGCGCGCCTTTCTCCTCCTTACTCTTATAAAACTCTTCTCCGCCGAAGGTTGCATATATGCCATCCAGCGAGCTGTCGAGTACATTCTCATATCTCTGATTCTGCCGCTGCCTCCGGTTTCCTGAATTATCATCTGATAAAGCAGGAGAACCTTTTCTCTGCTGAATTTAATCATTTTGACAACTCCTTAAACGCAGGGCTCTCATTCTTCAATATAATATTCGGTCTCATTCTGATTCAAGCAGCCAATCAATTATATTAACCGCTTTTATCCCGTCATAGGAATTGATATAGCTCCTGTCCATTGAAAGCACGATTTTCTCATAATTATCCTGTATGAGCCGCAGCGGTCTGAGCTCACGTTCTCTTACCTCTTCACCAAGCATTGATTCCGTTACCTGTATATACAGCTTTTCGTTCGGCTTTTCGGCAACAAAATCCACCTCGGTATCCCCTATCTTGCCGATATACACCCGGTAATCCCGCCGCAGCAGCTCAAGAAAAACGACATTCTCCAGAATGTGTCCTCTGTCCGCATCACGATAACCAAGCAGCATGTTTCTGAAGCCTAAATCAATGATATAATTCTTGCCGAGTGTCTTTAAAAGCTGTTTTCCCTTCACATCATACCGCCCTACCGGGTAGAAAACAAAAGCGCTTTTCAGCATGGAAATATATTTGTCAACGGTTTTTCCGGCAATGCTTTTTATTTTATTAAGCTCACCCTCGGCAGACAATACATTCCCTATATTATTAGGTGATGTGATACTTCCTATATTGCTGCACAGGAACAGAACGATTTTGCTGAGCGTTTCCTGATCGGCAGATTTATTCCTCTGCAATACATCTCTGAGTACGACCGTAGAATATATTCCCTCCAAAGCCTCATTGCATCTTGCCTCATTAAATTTAAACTGACGCAGCACCGGCATACCACCGAACCTTAGATAGCTCTGAAACTTGCTTTCCGGTGTCACATCGGGCGCAAATTCATAAAATGTCAGAAACTCCTTAAAGGACAGCGGCAGCATACGGATCTCAATATATCGTCCCGACAGCAGAGTGGCAAACTCGGTTGACAGCAGGTACGCGTTGGAGCCTGTTATATAGATGTCCACATCAAAATCCAGTCTGAACGACTCAATCGCTTTTTCCCAGCCTTCAACCGCCTGAAGCTCATCAAAAATCAGATACATTTTCTTTCCGGGAACTATTCTTTCGCTTATATAGTCATAAAAATTAAGATAGTTTGTCAAGGCTCTGTAACGCAAGGACTCCATATTCATATGAATAATCCTGTCCTCCTCTATCCCGATTGATAAAAGATAATCATGGAACAGGTCAAGCAGCGTTGATTTTCCGCAGCGCCTTATTCCCGTTACGATTTTAACCAAATCAATATCCTTATTTTCAATCAGTCTGTTCAGATACTCCGGTCTGTTTATTCTGTCTGTCATTTAAAACACCTCGCTTATTTAAGTATATTATATACCAAAGCTGCCGATAAGTCAAGACTTTCGGACTTGTAAGTCTGAAACTTTATTAAAATTTGTATTTTCAGACTTATTGTTCACAAACTTATTATATAATATGCGGCTTGTCCGCATTTATTCATAAGTTACATACAACCACGCGGTTACACCACGTCTTATTTAAAGCACATCCCAAACGCCCCACACGGCGCGCCCGACGGCGGAGCGGTCGGTCCGGGCGGCACACAGGAGAAGGACGTGAATCTTGATATAGTCCTGAAATTGCGGGAAATTTTAGAGAGCCGCGGTGTGCGCGTTGTTCTCACACGCTCCGGCGATGAGGGCATATATGACAGTGACGCGGACACGATCCGCAGGAAAAAGATTTCCGATATGCACAACCGCTTAAATATTATCAACGGCAGCGGCGCGGATCTTTTTATTTCCATTCATATGAACGCGTTCACGCAGCAAAGCTCTCACGGACTGCACGTTTTCTATGCGCGCAGTCACCCCGAGGCGGAACCCATAGCACGAGCCGTTACACAGAGTATTTCTGCCCTCACAGGCGCGCAGGCGCATGAGGTAAAAACCGCATCCGAAACGCTGTACCTTATGAAAAATCCGAAGCCGCCGGCGATACTCGTTGAATGCGGCTTCATAACAAACCCTGAGGAGGAAAAGCTCCTCGGAACAGACGAATACAGGGCAAAAATCGCCTATGCGATAGCGGACGCAGTCACACCTTCCCCATGATTATTGTTGTTTTGTGCAAACTTATTGATTTTGCTGTGTAAAAATTTGATTTTTTCTATGCAGAAAATACCTTAAATCCCTAAAAAGCTATTGACTTATTGTGTAAAAAGGGTGTATAATGCTACTATATAGGTAAAAAAGATATAAAAACTATTATCTAAAATTAATTATTTCATGGAGGTTTTTTACAATGAGTAGAGTATACAATTTCTCAGCCGGCCCGTCAATGCTGCCTGAGGAAGTACTTAAAAAGGCGCAGGAAGAAATGCTTGAATACGGCGATGCGGGTATGTCCGTTATGGAGATGAGCCATCGTTCAAAGGCTTTCGACGACATCATCAAGGAGGCGGAGAGACTTGTCCGCGAGCTTATGAATGTTCCCGATAACTATAAGGTTATGTTCCTTCAGGGCGGCGGCTCAACTCAGTTCGCTATGGTTCCGCTTAACCTCGGAGTTAAGTGCAGAAAGGCAGACTACATAATAACAGGTCAGTGGGCTAAGAAGGCGGCTTCTGAGGCTGAAAAGTTCATCGAGGTAAACAGAGTTGCTTCATCCGCTGACAAGACATTCTCATATATCCCGAAGCCGGACGCGTCGGCATTCTCATCAAAGGATGAGGTTGACTACTGCTACATCTGCTTCAACAACACAATCTACGGCACACGCTACACAGAGCTTCCCAAGACTGAGGCTACGCTTGTTGCCGACATTTCATCAAACGCTATGTCAGAGGTTATTGACGTTTCAAAGTTCGGTCTTCTCTTTGCAGGCGCGCAGAAGAACCTCGGACCGGCAGGCGTTGTTCTCGTTATCGCGCGTGAGGATCTTATCGGCGAGCCGCTTTCCGGCACACCGACAATGCTCACATACAAGACGCACGCTGACGCGGGTTCACTTTACAACACACCTCCGACCTATGCAATTTATATCTTCAAGCTTGTTCTTGAATGGATAAAGTCAAAGGGCGGTATTGCCGAGCTTCAGAAGATCAACGAGGCTAAGGCTAAGATTCTTTATGATTATCTTGATTCGTCAAAGCTCTTCAAGGGCACCGTTGTTCCCGAGGACCGTTCGCTTATGAATGTTCCGTTCATTACAGGCAACGCTGACCTCGATGCAAAGTTTGTCAAGGAGGCGACTGCGGCAGGTCTTGTAAACCTCAAGGGTCACAGAACAGTCGGCGGCATGAGAGCTTCAATATACAACGCTATGCCGGTTGAGGGCGTTCAGGCTCTTGTTGATTTCATGAAGAAGTTTGAGGCAGAGAACGCGTAATTGTAATTTAAGGAGAAAAGATCATGTATAACATTTTAACATTAAACAAAATCGCCGCATGCGGTCTTGACCGTCTCGGTGATAACTATGCAGTCACAGACGATGCCGCGGCTGATGTTGACGGCATTATCCTCAGAAGCTTCAAAATGCACGACATGGAGCTTCCCAAGTCACTTAAGGCTGTTGCCCGCGCAGGCGCAGGTGTAAACAACATTCCGATCGACAAGTGCTCGGAAAACGGTATTGTTGTATTCAACACTCCGGGCGCAAACGCAAACGCCGTTAAGGAGCTTGTCATTGCCGGTATGCTTCTCGCATCACGCGACATTATCGGCGGCAACGCATGGGCAAACACTCTTACAGGCGACGATGTAGGCAAGCAGGTTGAGAAGGGCAAGTCAAGCTTTGCCGGTATTGAGATCAAGGGCAAGACTCTCGGCGTTATAGGTCTTGGCGCTATCGGTATCCTTGTTGCCAACGCTGCTATTAAGCTTGGTATGGACGTTATAGGCTACGACCCGTATTTAAGCGTTACAAACGCGCTCAAGCTTGACCGTCACGTTAAGTGCGTAAACGATCCTAAGCTTGTTTATGCCGACGCTGATTTCATCACCGTTCATGTTCCGCTCATGGATTCGACGAAGGACACAATCAATGCAGAAGCGATCGAGATAATGAAGGACGGCGTTGTAATTCTTAACTTTGCCCGCGGCGGTCTTGTAAACAACGAGGCTGTTAAGGAAGGTCTTGCATCAGGCAAGGTAAGAAAGTATGTTGTTGACTTCCCGGATGCGGAAACAGTCAATTATCCGGGCATAATCGCAATTCCGCACCTGGGAGCATCAACCGAGGAATCAGAGGATAACTGCGCAAGAATGGCAGCCGATGAAATCAAGGACTTCCTTGAAAACGGCAACATTACAAACTCGGTTAACTTCCCCAACTGTCAGCTCCCCAACGACAAGGTAGGCAGAATTACGATCATTCACAAGAATGTTCCTAAGATGATCGCGAAGTGCACGGATGTTTTAGAGTCAGTCAACATCTCAGACATGGTAAACAAGTCAAAGGGTGACTACGCATATTCAATCATCAACACCGACCACTCTGTTACATCGGAAATGGTTGCAGCTCTTGAGGCTCTTGACGAGGTAATAAAGGTAAGAGTTATTAAATAACAATATAAATTCTGCGGCATTGCCAATCCGGCAATGCCGTTTTTGTCGTAAATTTACAAAAAAGTATTGCAATATTTAAATTTTTATGGTAAAATAATAATATATAACTATTCAGGAGGTATTTATCATGGATGAACAGCTTTTTGAAAAAATAAAGAGCGGAGCATATAGGACAAAGGACAATGCGGGAAGATGGGCAAAAGAGGTTGCAAAGCGCACATCAAACGCTGTGACACACGCAAAGCTTGCTTTTGCCGTAAACGAAACCAACAGCAAGGTAAAGGATATCTATGCTGAAATCGGCAAGACAATATATGCCGACTATCTTGACGGTAAGGAAGCGTCAGAGGAGCTTAAGCCTTCACTCGAGCAGATAGATAAGCTCATGGAGGAAATTGAGGCGCTTAACGCAAAGATCGCAGAGCTTAAAAACTCGCTCAAGTGTCCGGAATGCGGCGCATTCAACGCGACCGATGCCGGCTTCTGCTCAAAGTGCGGCACGCCGCTTGAGGCTGAAGCAAGTGATGCCGAGTATACGGTAGACGAAGCTTTTGCTCAGGCTGAGGCTGAGGACTCCGCGCCGGAGCCGGACGAGGATGACGACGATGAGGTTATCATAATCAATCCTAAAAAGCCGGAATAATATTACTTTTTACGAGGATTTACAATGGATTTAGATAAGCTAAATATCCAGGGAATGCTGGATAAATTCAAACAGACAAAGGACGGACTTGACAGAACCTTCCGTGATATTTTTGCGCCCGAAGAACCAAAGACCGAAAGCGCAGCCGAAGCTCCCGATACAGCTCCGGATGATGAAACGATTATCCCGGATGAAGCCGAAGCGGCTCCGCCGCCAATAGAGTCCGAGGAGGTATTCTCTGCCCCAGAGCCGGAAAGCACAGATGACAATATAACAAGACCGGAAACAGTGCTTCCCGATTTAACGGCAGTTGAGGAAAAGCTCAATACGATCGAATATCAGCTTGATAAAATTGACGAGGCAATCAGTATGCTTAAGGCTGATACCGTTGACGCTTCAAACGAAACGGCGCGCATTATAAGAATTGTTGAAAACATAAGCGGTAAGGTAAACCGCACAAGCGAAAAGCTTACCGACCTTAACAACTCTCTTGCAAGTGTTTCAAAGCTCAATGACAGCATTTTTGACTTGAAAAATTCTCAGATGAATACAAAAAATTCCCTCGGCGAGCTGCAAAGCGCATTCTTCAAGCTTAAAAAGAAAATGACGGCAGGTGTTACAATCATCAGCATTCTTACTGCGGTTATCGCCGTGCTTGAGGTTCTCAATCTTTTATCTTAAAACGTCAAAGAAGTCACGAAAAAAATGTGACTTCTTTTTGATTTGCGTTTATTTATTTTTCAGCTTCAGAGGAACCATTGTACCCGGCAAATTATACTCCGTAACCTCCCCTTCATTCGTTACGCTGATTATCCTGCCGGTATTAAGAAGCACCGTTGTTTCCTGTCTGTTACATACAAAATCCTTGACATCATCGGCAAGCTTTACAGGCTCTCCTGTTTCTGAATTTTCATACCACTCCCAGAGCGAGCCGTCCTCCTTCAGACCGAATACCGACCAGTAGCTTGCTCCCGCCTTGACAAAGCCGCTGTCCGCAAGCTTTTTTGGCATGATAGCATTTGCTTCGGCATCATAATTTTTATCTCCGTAGTACCACAGACTGCCGTCCGCTTTCACATAGGAGAACATATGGTTTAATGTATCATGCGCAAGGTCTGTGATTCCGCTGTCCGTTACCTTACCGTTTATCTCGAGCACGCCGTCTTTCGAAAGCCGTCCTTCCGCATTTACTGTCGTGTGATATACCTCTTCAACTTTTTTATTTGCAACAGTATGGAAAACATCTGTATATTCGGTTTCTGTGCCTATTGTCATTATTTGCTCTACATCACCCAAAAAGCAAAAATCCTTTACATTGTTTTTCAATTCCACAAGCGGAAAGGTCTCTGCCGCTGTATATGTATCCCAATCATAATCTACAATTTTATAAAGCGTATCGTTTTCATCTGTTATATATACGGCGTGAGAATCATTTTTGAACAGCCTGACATTTTCCGCAATCAATATATCCTTGGATTCGTCGGTCAAATCCGTTGTACGGTACAGCTTATTATCACAGGATAAAATATAGTAATGCAGATCTCTCCACGTCCCGGCAGACCATACTTTATCAGCCGACATTGCTGCGCTGCATGCCTTAATGTTCCTTCTTATATATACCGGCTGCTTAAAGGTTACATGAGCATAATCGGCATTCCAGACGTACAGATTATTATTTTTATCAATCGCCGCATTTCTGCCGCACAGCTTCTTAAACACCGGCGGCTCCGTATACGGCATAACCGCGCTTGATTTATCATTTAGTTTAAAATCTGTAACCCTTATTCCGTAAATATATTCACTGTCAAGATTAATCACATAACCGTATTTATTGCCGTTCTCATATTTATAGTCCTCACGCAGATAGCTTGTTCCGTCATCAAGCTTCTGATATGATGAATACCAGCCATACTCATCACCCGTAATTATACAGCTTCCGCAGATAACATCACCCTCGCTGTAATATTCAAGACTAACGCGCTTAAAAATATAATCCTTCACCTGCTGCGGATTATCATAAACCCCCACTCTTTTATCCTGAGTTGTATACATCGTTTCAACAGTCTGACCGTCAATAAAATATCCAAGCTTTTCCGTTACAAGATCAGCCGTATCATATGTGTTTCGCCGCTCCCAGGCGGTAAAATCATGATGCATAGATCTCGTCTGCTCCTTCAGCTCCTGATTTCTTTCAACGCTTGTAAGCTTTCCCACACCATAAGGAATACCATCCTTGACCTGTCCGATATATGTGGTATCAGCATCAATTACAAGCTCCTGCTTATCGGCATTATCATAATCCCATTCGAGGCATGGCTTCGCAATCTCAACATTGGCAATTCTTGCCGTATCATCATAATCAACAGTTCCGTACCGCTCCAGCTCACGCACCTTGATCAGTGTCTGCCCGTCAATAGCGCACGAGTCAACCACATCGTCGGAAATATATGTTTTGATGTCAGTGGAATACACATCATAAAGCTTTTGATGCACCGAGGCTTCGGACTTTTTTATATTAATATCCGAAATGCCGAGCGAGGTTTTTGCAAGCTCTCCGTTACGGCTGATTTTAAGAGTTCTGTCCGCATCGCTCCAAATCACATCAAATCCATAGCTTCTCAGCTCCTCGGCAATCACATACATGCTGCCGCTTATATTATACGCTCTGATGGGCTGATTATCGATCAGCACGCCGATATCGGTACTGTATACCGCATTAATTACTGCCGCATGCGCGCTTATTCCGCAGAATATCATACATACCGCCGCAGCTGTGAATAGTTTGTTTTTCATTTAAATCTCCCCTTAGCCTTTTCCCTATTATAACATAATCTATGTCTTTTTTTCAATCTGCCTGCACAAATTTATGCAGTTTTTACAAATTTGTATAGCCTTTTCTTGACAACATGACGAATTTATGCTATTATATCATAGTAATAAAAAATTTAATTAAAGCTTCGCAAACGACACATGTAATACTTAATGTATGTAAATCTGATCACGGAACGACGTCTGATTTTCATACCTTAGCTGTTGCATGTATTTTTTTGTTTGCGCGGTAAGGAGGACAAAAAAATGCCGAATAATCAATTTCAAAGATGTATGTTTGCGTTAATCACGGTAATCATCACCGTTCACGCTTATGTATTCTACAGCCTTTACGTTGTCAACGGCAGCACGCTTATGGCAGTCAACCCCGGCTCGACAGGCGTTATTGATGCCATCAATATGCAGGGCGGCGTCTATATGTTCGCTCATAATCTCCCTATCTGGGCGGTCATATTAATAGAATTCTGCTTCGCGTACACGCTTGAAATATTCGTTGGCAGCCCCTGCTCGTTCAGGCTCGCAAAGCGCGTATATGATCCGCTGCGCACAGACCCGATGAAGTTTGAAACCACAATCATCTGCGCGACAGTCGCTATTATGTGTCCGGCAATGAGCTTCATCGCCGCTTTTCTGTACTATCCGTACTACGCCGGGTTCAATATATTCACGCTGCTTGCAAACTGGCTCAAGCTTGTATGCTTCAACTTCCCGTTCGCATATTTCACGCAGCTGTTCTTTATTCAGCCGGCGGTAAGAACGATCTTCAAGGCGATATTCTTCAGAAACAAGCAGATCTCCGCGCAATGCTGATAAAACACCAAAGGGCGCCCGACACAAGGGACGCCCTTTCTTTTATTCTATCACACCGCCGCCGACCACTGTTTCGCCGTCATAGAGCACAACCGCCTGTCCACGCGTTATTGCGCGCTGCGGCTCGTCAAATTCAATGTGCAGCCTGTCATCATCCGTCTGCCATACGGTAGCCTCCGCGGCGCTCTGGCTGTAGCGGATTTTCGCCTGAACGCGAATCGGCTGTTCTATCCTCTCAACCGCCATTAGGTTAATATCTGAAGCATCAAGAGAGGCTGAGAACAAATCGGCATTATCACCCAGTATCACAAGATTTTTGTCAAGGTCTGTTCTGCATACATACATCGGCTTCGGCAGCGCAAGACCAAGCCCCTTTCTCTGACCTCTTGTATATCTGATTACGCCCTTATGCGTTCCGAGAACATTCCCATCCATATCAACGAAATCACCGTTTGGATATTCCCTGCCCGTATACTGCTCTATAAAGCCCGCATAATTGCCGTCGGGCACAAAGCATATATCCTGACTGTCATGCTTTTTCGCGTTTATAAAGCCCTGCTCCGCCGCTATTTCACGCACCTCAGTCTTTCTCAGCTCACCAAGCGGCAGCAGAGTATGCTTTAACTGCTCCTGTGTCATGGAATACAGCACATAGGTCTGATCCTTAGTGTTGTCAAGCCCCTTTTTAAGGACGTATCTTCCGTTCTCCCTTGCGATTCTCGCGTAGTGACCTGTTACAACATAATCATATTCAAGCCCCTTTGCGCGCTGCATAAGCCGCTTAAACTTGATATAACGGTTGCAGTCTATACACGGGTTCGGCGTTCTGCCGTTTTCATACGCCTTTACAAATCGGTCCATGACCTCCGTTCTGAAATCATCGCTGAAATTAAATACATAATGCTCTATACCCAGACGATGCGCAACTGCGCGCGCGTCCTCCACATCGCTTAACGAGCAGCAGCTTTTTTCACGGATTCCGGCATCCTCATTTGTAAAAAGCCGCAAAGTCGCGCCTATTATATCATAGCCCCGCTGCTGCATGAGATATGCCGCCACCGAGCTGTCAACTCCGCCGCTCATGGCGATTATTGCTCTGTTGTTCATAATGTTATACTCCTGTCGTTTCATATCTCTTAAAGTATATCACGAATATGGCTAATGTCAAGAAATAATTTTAAGATATTGACTTTATATATAAAATGATATATAATAATCATATTAATTCTATAGGATTTGGAGCGGCATTATGAATTTCAATATTAACGAACTTACCGACAAGCTGCGCGATAGACATGATCTCCCCGATGAGGAGCTTATGGCGCTTATTGATGCACAGGACTGTGATTATCTGCATAAGACCGCCGATGCGGTGCGCAGGGAGCGGTACGGAACCGAGGTTTACACCCGCGGTCTTATTGAGTTTACAAACTATTGCAAAAATAACTGCTACTACTGCGGACTACGCAGAGACAATACAGTGCTTGAGCGCTACCGACTTACAAAAGAACAGATTCTCGAATGCGCCGATACCGGCTATGAGCTTGGATTCCGCACATGGGTTTTACAGGGCGGCGAGGACTTGTATTATTCCGACGAGTACATATGCGAAATCGTTTCAGAGTTAAAGTCAGCGCACCCCGACTGCGCCGTTACACTATCAATAGGCGAAAGGTCAACTGAAAGCTATAAGGCATACCGCAGAGCAGGCGCTGACCGCTATCTTCTGCGCCATGAAACAGCGGACGATACTCACTATCGCGCGCTGCACCCCGAAAGCATGAGCCTTGAAAACCGCAAGAGATGTCTGTGGGATCTGAAGCGTCTGGGCTATCAGGTCGGCTCCGGCTTTATGGTAGGAGCTCCGCGTCAGACACTTGAAAATCTCGTAACAGATCTCCGCTTTTTGCAGGAGCTGGAGCCGGACATGATCGGCATAGGACCGTTTCTCCCCCATGCCGACACGCCGTTTCGCAGCGAGGCAAAGGGCAGCCTTACGCGATGTCTTAATCTCATTGCAATGCTGCGCCTTATGTTCCCCTACGCGCTTATCCCCGCAACCACAGCGCTCGGCACCATACACCCTCTGGGGCGCGAAATGGGGCTTAAAGCCGGAGCAAATGTTGTAATGCCTAATCTCTCGCCAAAGGATGTCCGGGAACTGTACAAGCTCTATGACAACAAAATATGCACCGGTGAGGAGGCTGCGGAATGCCACCATTGTCTTGACAGGCGCGTTGAAAGCTCCGGCTACAGACTGGTTGTCGATGTAGGCGATGTAAAGAGATGAACAAAAAAGCTTCCGCTGTTTTGGCAGAAGCTTTTTATATACGCTTTATTTTCGTCAGAACTTTATTTCTCGTCCCTGCTTTCTCCACTCCATAAACTCAGAGGTAGCCGCAAAGAGAACGTCGCCTGACGAGTTGATCGCAGTTTCAAGCGAATCCTGAACAACTCCGATTATGAAGCCGATCGCGACAACCTGCATTGCTACATCATTGCTGATGCCGAACAGCGCGCAAGCCATCGGGATAAGAAGAAGCGAACCGCCGGCAACACCTGATGAACCGCAGGCGCCCAGAGCCGCCACGACACTTAAGAGAATTGCCGTCGGAATGCTTACCTGCATACCGAGCGTGTTAGCCGCGGCAAGCGACATGACCGTTATTGTTATAGCTGCGCCGTCCATGTTGATAGTTGCGCCGAGAGGAATTGAAACAGAATACATATCCTTGTCAAGTCCGAGCTTTTCGCAGAGCGCCATATTTATCGGAATATTTGCGGCTGAGCTTCTCGTAAAGAAGGCTGTAAGACCGCTGTCCTTAAAGCATCTGAACACAAGCGGATACGGATTTTTTCTCAGACAGATTCCGGCAATCAGCGGATCCACAACCAAAGCGACCAGAAGCATACAGCCTACCAGCACAAGCAGCAGACGTCCGTAATCGGTGAATACTCCGAGTCCGTTTTCCGAAACGGTTGTAAACACAAGACCCATTATACCGAAGGGAGCGATATTGATTACCCACTGTACCGCCTTTGTTACGGCGTCGGAGATATTCTGAAGAACGCCCTTTGTCGTATCGCTTGCAAGCTGTTTGAGCGCGAGACCGAATACAACCGCCCATGCAAGCACACCTATGTAATTAGCCTCCGAAATTGCCTTTATCGGGTTCTGTACCATATTGAGAATAAGAGTTTCCAGTACCTCGCCTATACCCTGCACAACCTCACCGTCGGATTCATATGCCTGCGAGAGCACAAGCGTTGTCGGAAACGCGCGGCTTACAAAAACCGCGACAATTGCGGCAAGGAAGGTGCTTACCATATACAGTATGATTACTGTTCTGAACCGCTTTCCTATCCCCTTGCCCGCGTTAGCCAGCGAGCATACGACAAGCACAAAGACAAGCACCGGAGCGACCGCCTTGAGCGCGCCCACAAAGATATCGCCGAAGATCCCCACAACTGACCATGACGGCAGAAACAGTCCTATCAGAGCGCCGATTACAAGACCGATTGCGATTCTTATAATCAGATTCGTTTCCGCATACTTTTTCAGTATTTTTTTCATTTAACATTCCTCTTTCTTTACAAAATATAAATTTATTTTATCACAAAACGCATGTTTTGTCAACGAAAGACAGAAAATAAACGAAATATCCGGCAAATTTCTCGTTACTATTCAGCTATCAGCACCAAAACAAGACCTGTTACGCTGTAACAAGTT
>JBJEIW010000038.1:0-17437 GCA_051877435.1 Candidatus Ornithomonoglobus sp. | reverse complement strand
AGAAAATCGCTGTGCGATTTTCGGAAGGGGGGTTGGCAGCTAAACAATAATTTAGCTTTGCTACAGTTTCTTTTAACAAGAAAGGATAAAACAAAATGACAAAGATTATAATGAACGGCTGCAACGGTAAGATGGGACAGGTAATCTCGCGTCTTGTTGAAGAGGACGAGGATGCCGAAATCGTCTGCGGCGTTGATCTTGATACAACACAAAAGAACGGCTACCCTGTTGTAAGCTCAATCGGCGAGTTTACGGGCAAGGCGGATGTCGTCATTGATTTTTCGCACCCGTCATGCCTTACAAGCATTCTTGATTATTGCAAGAGGACAAGTACGCCGGTTATTCTTGCGACAACCGGCTACAGCGCGGAGCAGAAGGCGGAGTTTACAGAAGCAGCAAAGGAAATTCCGGTATTCTTCTCGGCAAACATGAGCCTCGGCATAAATCTGCTCATTTCGCTTGCGAAGCAGGCGGCAAAGCTTCTTGAGGGCAGCTTTGATATTGAGATTGTGGAAAGACATCACAATAAGAAGATAGACGCTCCGTCGGGAACCGCGCTTGCGATAGCGGACGCGATTGATGAAACGCTTTCATATCCGGCGGAATATGTATTTGACCGTCACAGTGTACGCCGTAAGCGCAAGAGCACGGAAATCGGCATCAGCGCGGTGAGAGGCGGAACAATTGTCGGTGACCATGAAATAATATTTGCAGGCAATGACGAGGTTATTGAGCTTTCACATCACGCTGCCAGTAAGGAGGTATTCGCGGTAGGCGCGATAAAGGCAGGCAAGTTTATGGCAGGCAAGCCGGCAGGAATGTACGATATGAATATGCTTGTCGCAGAAATGGTATAATATTAAAATCCCGCAGAATTATCAGCGGGATTTTTTCATATACTTAAAGCGGGGGGGGGAGAGCAATGTTTCGTGGCTATAATCTCAGACAGCGTGTAGTAATAGATTCGGACACCGCGGAGAGAATAGGAGTAATATCGGATGTTGAAATAGATGAATTATCGGGGCGGATTGCAAAGCTAATTGTAAGGCGGAGAAACGGCTTGTTTTCGGGCTGCTTCGGAATAGGAGAGCTGACAGTTCCGTGGAGCGCGATAACCGCTGTAGGACGTGAATTTGTGCTTGTAAAATCCTTTGATTTCGGTGAAAAACGCTTGAAAAATTAAGCTCCTTGTGGTATAATTATACTATAGAGAAAAATTTAACAAACATTGCTTATATGCCGAAAGGAAGGACGAACCATGAGATGCCCGTATTGTTCATTTATTGAGAGTAAGGTTATTGATTCACGACCGACAGACGAGAACAGCTCAATCCGCAGACGCCGCGAGTGCTTAAAGTGCGGAAAGCGCTTTACAACATATGAGAAGCTTGAATCTATAGCGCTTGTAGTTATCAAAAAGGATGATTCACGTCAGCCGTTTAACAGAAACAAGGTTTTGAAGGGCATAATTACAGCGTGCGAAAAGCGTCCTATTTCGCTTGCGCAGATGGAGCGCGTAGCTGATGATATTGAAGGCGAGCTTGCTCAGAGGATGGAGCGTGAAGTGAAGTCAACCAAGATAGGCGAAATGGTTATGAAAAAGCTCCGCGATCTTGACGAGGTTGCGTATGTGCGCTTTGCGTCGGTTTATAAGCAGTTTAATGATATAGATACTTTTATGGAAGAGTTAAAGGGATTAATGAATGACAAGCAGGGTTGATCTTCATACACATTCAACAGCCTCCGACGGCACATATTTGCCCTCGGAGCTTGCAGGACTGGCAAAAGAGATCGGTCTTAGCGCAATAGCGCTTACAGATCATGATAATAATGACGGCATCGGCGAGTTTATGGAGGAGTGCGGAAGGCTTGGAGTAGAGGGGATTCCGGGAATTGAAATAAGCACCGATTATGAGAAGCAGCTTCATATTGTAGGACTGTATAACAGCGGCGCTGAATTCGATGAAACAGTTAAGCGTTTAAAGAATGCGCGCGCGGAACGGAACGAAAAAATGTTTGAAAAAATCCGTGAGTACGGCTTTGATATAACAAGGGAGGATATACTCGAAAACGGCAAGGTCACCATAGAGCATGCCGGAAGACTGCACATGGCGAACGCTCTTGTCAGAAAGGGTTATGCGGCGGATAAAAACGAAGCCTTTGACCGATTTCTTATGAGAGGGAGACCATGTTATGTTGAAAAGTTTTCATTGTCGCCCGAGGAAAGCGTGAAGCTTATAAAACGCTGCGGCGGAATCGCGATATGGGCGCACCCGGCTTTGGCTATGGATAATGAGGCTGATATGCTTGAAATGGCTGAGAGCCTGAAGGCTGCGGGACTTGACGCGATGGAGTGTTATTACAGCACATACACCGAGGAAATGAGCCGTATGTGTAAGGCAGTGGCACAAAAGACCGGTTTGCTCACCAGCGGCGGCAGCGACTTTCACGGCATGAATAAGCCTGATGTAAAGCTCGGCGCGGTAAGCGAGGGCATTGTGCCGTATGAAATACTTGAAAAACTGAAGCAGAGAATTGGTATATAGCAATAAGGCGGTACCGTTTAGGGGCGGTTACCGCTTATTTTATCTATAGAGAGGACGATAATTTTGACGGAAAGAACAATTGCCGCGATATCCACTCCGCAGGGTACGGGCGGCTTATCGGTTATACGGATAAGCGGCAGCAGCGCGGTAGATATTGCCGATAAAATCTTTAAGGGCAGGAGTCTGAAAAAGGCGGAAACCCATACCGTGCATTACGGTCACATCGTAAACATAAAGGGAGAAATCATAGACGAGGTGCTGGCGACGGTTATGCTGGCGCCGAGAACCTTTACAAGAGAGGACACCGTTGAAATAAGCTGCCACGGCGGAAGCGTAATAACGCGTGAGGTGCTTAATGCCGCAATAGAGGCAGGGGCGTATATGGCGGAGCCGGGAGAATTTACAAAGCGCGCGTTTATGAACGGCAGAATCGACCTGTCGCAGGCGGAAGCGGTAATAGATGTAATTAACGCAAAGAATGAGCTTTCTCGCCGTAACGCGGTTTCACAGCTCGGCGGCTCGCTTTCAAAGGAAATAAAGGCCGCGCGGGACACGTTAGTGCACCTTGCGGCGCAGATGCAGGTTATCATTGATTATCCCGATGAGGACCTTGAGGACGTCACAACAGAGGATATAGAGAATATATGCCGCAGCTGCGCGAAAAAAACCGAAAGACTTATCAGGAGCGCGGACAACGGAAAAATTATAAAAGAGGGCATAAGGACCGCAATCGTAGGAAAACCGAACGTAGGCAAATCAAGTATTCTGAACTATCTTGCCCAGGACGAGAGAGCCATAGTAACCGATGTAGCCGGAACGACCCGTGACGTTATAGAGGAAAGCGTCACAATAAAGGGAATCCCGCTTATTCTAAGCGATACCGCGGGAATACACGATACGGAGGACACGGTCGAGAAGATCGGTGTAGAGAAGTCGCGCCGCTATATTGATTCGGCGGATCTTGTAATCGTTGTTCTGGACAGCTCGGAGGAGCCTGATGCGGAGGATATGAGCGTTCTGGAGGAAACAAAGGATAAAAAGCGGATTATATTACTCAACAAGACGGATAAAGCGGCAGAGCCTGAGTTAAGCAGGTTTACAGGCATAGAGGGCGAGCCTATCGCGGTCAGCGCCGTAACGGGCGAGGGCATGGAGGAGCTTGCCGCAGCGATAGAGAGGCTTTGCAGGCTTGATGAGATAAAGTCGGAGAATGGCGCGGTCATAACCAATATGCGCCATAAGTCCGCCATGATAAACGCTCACGCGGCGCTCACCCGTGCGGCGGACGCTTTGGCGGCGGGTATGCCGACAGATATAGTATCGATCGACATCACCGCGGCAATGGACGCATTAGGCGAAATCACCGGCGAAACCGTAAGCGAGTCGGTAGTGAACGACATTTTCCGCAACTTCTGTGTGGGGAAGTAGGCTACAGAAAGGAGATATAATATGCGGTTAGACAAATATATTTCAGATTCCACTCCCTACAGCCGCAAGGAGATAAAGAAGCTGATAAAATGCGGCGCGGTGACTGTAAATGATATAGCAGCGGCTAAGCCGGAAATGCAGGTTACTCAAAATGACAGTGTAGCTATAGACGGTGAAACGGTTAATTATGCAAAATATGTGTATCTGATACTGAACAAGCCGCAAGGGTATATAAGCGCGACAGAGGACAGGCAGTACAGAGTGGTAACGGAGCTTGTGCCTGAGGAATATGAGCATTATAACGTATTCCCCGTAGGGCGTCTGGATATCGATACGGAGGGTCTGCTGATACTCACCAATGACGGCGCTCTTGACCATGCAGTGACCTCACCTAAGAAAAATGTGTATAAGCGGTATTTCGCAAGGCTTGACAGACCGGCGGAAAGGGCGGATATAGATACCTTTGCGGCGGGAATGGAGTTTAAGGAATTTACCGCAAAGCCGGCAAGGCTCGAGATCTGCGATGATCCGCATGAGGTATATGTTGAAATTGCGGAGGGCAAATATCATCAGGTCAAGCGGATGTTTGAGCGGGTAGGAAAAACAGTCGTTTATCTCAAGCGCGTGAGCATAGGCGGGCTTGTATTGCCGGAGGGGCTCGAACCGGGGAATTTAATGGAAATAGACAAAAAAGAGCTTGTTATGTTGCTGGAAGCTAACAAACAATAACATATTTTTTCGCGCATATTATATGTTTTGTGCAAGATTAAAATTTTTTCGAGGAATTTTCAACAAGATTGTAGCTAAATGATTATTGAAATTCCGCGTTCAAAGGTGTATAATTATCCTGGTGTGTAAATAAATATACATGAATGTATATAGTAATAAAGGAAGTATAATTATGGATATAGGGACAAGAATCACAGAGGAGCTTGCTATAGAAAAAGCCTTTACAATACCACTGTTGGGCGGTATTGATGTTTCCGAAACAATAGTTGTCATGTGGATAATAATGGCGGTTATGATAATTGGAGGATTTCTTGTAACAAGGAATCTTAAAGTCGAGAACTGCTCAAAACGCCAGATTGCCGTTGAGGGTGTATACAGCTGGCTTGATAAGCTGTTCAGGGATATTGTCGGTGAAAAGGGAAGCTGGATGGTTACATATCTGGTAGTTCTCATTGTATTCCTTGTTATCGCAAACCTGTTCGGAATATTCGGCTTTAAATCTCCTACAAAGGATATTTCTCTTACCGGTGTTCTGGCAGTGTTCTCAATTATATTTGTTCAGGCGGCGGGCATAAAGGCAAAGGGTGTCCTCGGATGGCTAAAAACCTTCAGATCACCTATTAACATTCTTGAAACCTTTATAAAGCCTCTGTCGCTGTGTATGCGGCTTTTCGGTAATGTCCTCGGCGCTTTCGTTATTATGAAGTTCATTGAGGCGGTTGTTCCGGTGGTTATCCCTCCGGTGCTCAGCCTGTATTTTGACCTGTTTGACGGCGCTTTGCAGGCATATGTGTTTACGTTTCTTACGGCCCTGTATGTACAGGAGGCTGTTGAATAAATTTATTATATTAAAGAAGGAGAAAAAGAATTATGAGTGGATTAGAATTGCTTGGTGCAGGTCTCGCTGTTTCAATTGCATGCGGCGGTGCCGGTCTTGGTATAGGTTTGGCAGTTTCAAAGGCTATGGAGGGTATTGCAAGACAGCCTGAAGCGGAGCCAAAGATTACAAAGAACCTTCTTCTCGGCTGCGCCCTTGCGGAGGCAACCGCTATTTACGGCTTCGTTATTGCGCTCCTTATCATATTGTTGAAGTAATAAATATATAGCAAAACGAGGTTTTGCGCAGAAAGGAGGACGATAGGGAATGTTTGATAATATTTCTTTATGGAACATAGCGTTCATAATAATCAACCTGATCGTTCTGGTTGTAATAATGCGTATCGTGGCAATAAAGCCTATTCGCAATATTATAAAAAAGCGTGAGGAGCTTATTAACGGTCAGCTCAGCAATGCCGCCGCATCGGAGGCGAGCGCAAAGGCGCTTGAAGCGGAGTGGCAGGATAAGCTCAGCAATGTAAACGAGGAATCAGCTAAGCTTATGGAGCAGGCAAAGGCAAAGGCCGACACAGAATATAAGAGACTGGTTGAGGATGCCCATTCCGAGGCGGACCGCATTGTTGAGAATGCGCGTAAGAGTATGGCGGAAGAGCATACAAAGGTTATGGAGGGCGTTCAGACGGAAATTGCGGGTCTTGCCATTGATATAACCAAAAAGGTTCTTGAAACCAGCGATCTGAAGGGCATAAACGATTCGTTATATGAAAAGTTTTTGACAGAAGCAGGTGATAATGATGGCTCAGTCGGCAATTGATTACGCAAAGGCTGTCTTCGAGCTTGACGGCGCCGCTCTTGAATTCGGCGAGGTTGAGGATTTAATAAAGGCAAATCCGGAGCTTTTCGATATGCTTTGCGACCCGGGAATAGCCCCGGAGGAAAAGCAGGAGGCAATTGACAGGATTTTTCAGGACAGCGTAAAGGAATTTCTGAAGCTGTTCCTTGCCGAAACGGAAAAAACGCTTCATGCGGAGCTTGTTTACTGCACTCCGCCGTCCGATGAGCAGCTTGAGGCTATAAAGCGGAAGCTGTTAAAGCTGTATAACAAGCAGGAGGTTGAATTAACGCTTACGGAGGATAAATCCCTCATAGGAGGATTCCTGCTGAGAGCTGCGGGCAGCGAGTTTGACTACAGCGTTAAAAGCCGCCTTGACGGCATGAGCCGTAAATTATGCAGGAGGTGAACAGGTTGAGTTCTATCAGTTCAGAACAGATTGTTGCTCTTTTACGCAGTGAAATAGCAAATTATGAAATAGAAAAAAAGACCCATGACATCGGAACGGTTTCGTATGTAGGTGACGGCATCGCAACAATACACGGACTTGACAGCGCCATGTACGGTGAAATAGTCGTATTTGAGAACGGCGTCAAGGGCATGGTTCAGGATGTAAGAAAAAATGAAATAGGCTGTATCCTCTTTGACCTTGAAGGCTCAATCAAGGAGGGCACAAAGGTAACAAGAACGGAGAAAATGGCAAGCGCGCCTGTCGGAAACGGATATATCGGTAGAGTTATAAACGCTCTCGGCGATCCGATAGACGGCATGGGAAGCATAAAGGCTGACGACTACTATCCGATTGAGCGTCCGGCGCCGGGTATTATAGACAGGCAGTCGGTATGCCAGCCGCTCGAAACGGGTATTCTCTCGATTGACTCAATGTTTCCTATCGGACGGGGACAGCGAGAGCTTATCATAGGCGACCGCCAGACAGGTAAAACGTCGATCGCAACCGATACGATAATCAACCAGAAGGGCAAGGATGTTATCTGTATATATGTAGCAATCGGGCAGAAGGCGTCAACGGTTGCAAAGCTTGTGGGCAGCCTCAGAAAATACGGAGCAATGGACTACACAATAGTTGTGAGCGCGTCGGCAAGCGAGCCGGCTCCGGTTCAGTATATAGCACCCTATGCGGGCGCTGCGATTGCGGAGTATTTTATGTATCAGGGTAAGGATGTGCTTATAGTATACGACGATTTGTCAAAGCACGCCGTTGCCTACCGTGAAATATCGCTGCTCCTTGAGCGTTCACCGGGACGTGAGGCTTATCCGGGCGATGTATTCTATCTCCATTCAAGACTGCTTGAGCGTTCGGCAAAGCTTTCGGACGCAAAGGGCGGCGGTTCGATTACCGCGCTGCCGATTATTGAAACGCAGTCGGGAGATGTGTCGGCATATATCCCGACAAATGTAATTTCGATTACGGACGGTCAGATTTATCTTGAAAGCGGGCTTTTCTTCTCGGGCATGCGTCCCGCCGTAAATGTCGGTCTTTCGGTATCGCGCGTAGGCGGAGCGGCGCAGACAAAGGCGATGAAGAAGGCTTCCGGCTCAATCCGAATAGACCTTGCGCAGTACCGCGAGATGGAGATATTTACACAGTTCTCATCGGACCTTGACGAGAGCACACAGAGACAGCTTAAATACGGCAAGGGACTTATGGAGCTTTTAAAGCAGCCGCTTAACCATCCTATGAGTATGCCGCATCAGGTTATAACGCTTGTGGCGGCAACAAACAAGCTGTTTATAAATATACCGGTAAACAGGATAAAAAAGACACAGGCAGCTATGCTTGAATACTTCGGAACACATGCGGCTGATATCGAGCGCGAGCTTGAGGAGAAGAAGATTCTTACCGATGAGCTTCGTGAAAGGATAATAGCAGTAGCAAAGGAGTTCTTTGCAAGTCCTGCACTTTCAAAGTGATTTCAACGGAGGTGCTGAAATGGCAAGTCTTAGCGAAATACAGGAAAGAATAAGCAGCATAAAGGATACAATGAAAATCACGAACGCTATGTATATGATTTCATCAAATAAGATGAGAAGGGCGCGGGAGAGCTTGGCAAACACAGAGCCTTATTTCAAGGCGCTTGAGGATACCATAGCCAGTGTTCTCACTCACGCTCCCGAGGTGTCGCATGAGGTGTTCGGTGATTCGATAATACACGGACATATATCAAATATGCCGGAGGAAAGACGGAGAAAGGGCTTTGTGGTTATAACCGCTGACAAGGGTCTTGCGGGATCATATAATCATAACATTTTAAAGCTTGCGGAAAAGGCAATTAAGGAGCCGAGAAGATCGTATAAGCTGTATGTTGTGGGTCATGTCGGCGAATCATATTTTAAAGCCAGACACTATAATATAGACGAAACCTTTCACTTTACGGCGCAGAATCCTTCGCTTGGCAGAGCGAGAAATATCGCTCATACGCTTATGGAGCCTTTTATGTATAATGAGCTTGATGAAATTTATCTGATATATACACGCATGATAAGCGCGGCAGAGATGGAGCCGGTTATAACAAGAATATTGCCGCTCTCCCGCGAGGACTACGCGGATACCGATGGCTCATATGCCGATGTGCCGATGTTTCCGTCCCCGGAGGCGGTTTTGTCCTCAGTGGCGCCTACCTGTGTTGTAGGCTATATATACAGCGCGCTTATTGAAGCGTACTGCTGCGAGCAGAATGCGCGCGTAAACGCTATGCAGGCGGCGACCGATGCCGGACAGGAAATGCTGCACGATCTGTCGATACAGTACAACCGTGTCCGTCAGGCGAGAATCACGCAGGAGATTACAGAGGTAGCGGCAGGCGCAAAAGCACTTAAACGCGCGAAATAAGCTGCGCATCTTGCACGTCTGATTTCGCTTATGTATAATAATACACGGCGCTCAATCAGCCGTACAATCTGCTTGCTTCTTTCACGCGTTATATCGCAAAATAAGTTTAAATAATTGAGAGGAGGCTTCCTCATTGAATAAGGGTAAAATATTGCAGGTAATGGGACCTGTAGTAGACGTAGAATTTAAATCGGGCGAGCTGCCGGCAATTAAGGACGCGTTAGAGGTTACCGTTGACGGTAAAAGACGCGTTATGGAGGTAGCGCAGCTCACAGGCAGCAGCATCGCGAGATGTATCATGCTTGCGGCAAGCGAGGGCTTGTACCGGGGTATGGAGGTAACCGCAACAGGGGCGGGAATTAAGGTTCCGGTCGGAGAAAAAACGCTCGGACGTCTGTTCAATGTTCTTGGTGAAACAATAGACAACGGCCGCGAGGTGGAGGGCGAAAGGTGGCTTATACACCGTAAACCGCCTAAGTTTGAGGACCAGAGCCCTGTTGTTGAGATACTTGAAACGGGCATTAAGGTAATAGACCTTCTCGCGCCGTATGCAAAGGGCGGCAAAGTAGGATTGTTCGGCGGCGCCGGTGTGGGCAAGACAGTTCTTATACAGGAGCTTATAAGCAATATCGCAACTGAGCACGGCGGATATTCCATTTTCACGGGTGTCGGAGAGCGTTCGCGAGAGGGTAACGATCTCTGGACGGAAATGGGAGAATCGGGAGTTCTTGCAAAGACGGCGCTTGTGTTCGGTCAGATGAACGAGCCGCCGGGCGCGCGTATGCGTGTTCCGGAAACGGGACTTACAATGGCGGAATATTTCCGTGATGTGGAGCATCAGGATGTGCTTCTGTTTATGGATAATATATATAGATTTACTCAGGCAGGCTCTGAGGTTTCGGCGCTTTTAGGACGTATGCCTTCGGCGGTAGGTTATCAGCCGACGCTTGCAACTGAGATGGGGCAGCTTCAGGAGAGAATCGCATCGACAAAGAACGGCTCCGTAACCTCGGTTCAGGCTGTTTACGTTCCCGCGGATGACCTTACGGACCCGGCTCCGGCAACGACCTTTGCGCATCTGGACGCTACAACAGTTCTTTCAAGAAAGATTGTTGAGCAGGGCATTTACCCGGCGGTTGATCCTCTTGAATCAAACTCAAGAATCCTTGAGCCGGATGTTGTGGGTGAGGAGCATTACGAGGTTGCGCGCGAGGTTCAGGAGATACTCCAGAGATATAAGGAGCTGCAGGATATTATCTCCATTCTCGGTATGGAGGAGCTTTCCGACGAGGATAAGCTTACAGTATTCCGCGCGAGAAAAATTCAGCGATTCCTTTCGCAGCCCTTCCATGTAGCCGAAACCTTTACAGGCGTTCCGGGTAAGTATGTGCCGTTAAAGGATACGATACTCGGCTTTAAGGCAATTATAGAGGGACGGATGGATGAATATCCCGAGGCGGCATTCTTTAATGTGGGAACAATTGAGGATGTTATTGCAAAAGCAAAAACACTCTGATAGCGGAGGTGCTTATGGCAAACACGTTTAATCTTAAAATATATGCGACCGATAAGGTTGTATATGACGGCGAATGCGAATACCTTGTGCTTCCGGCATCGGACGGGGAGTTTGCAATTCTTGCAAACCATGAGCGGGTTCTTGTGGCTATGGTAATGGGCGAGTCAAGCTACACGGTCAATGGTGAAAAGAAAGTTCTTTTTACAGGCAGCGGCTTCTGTTATTTTAATGATAATAATGCCGTTATAATTGTCGATACCGCCGAGAAACCGGAGGAGATTGACGAAAGACGCGCCGAGGAGGCTAAGCTTCGGGCTGAGGAGCGTCTGCGTCAGACACAGAGCAAGCATGACTTCTACTCGTCACAGGCTGCTCTTTCACGGGCATTGTCGCGTATGCAGGAGGCAGCGCGCCACAGGAGAGGTATTTAAATAAATTATAAAAGCATTTTATTCGGTATGAATAAGGTGCTTTTTGTTTTGAGTAACAAATCAACAAACAAACAACAAAAGATGGCAAAAAAACTATTGAAACCGGCAAAGGATTGTTGTATAATTAAATATGTATAGATATTTTTTAATGCGGACTAAAAAATATTAAAAAATTTTGAAAAGGAGAGATGAAGGAATGAAATTCAAATCATTGACAAGTCTTGTAATTTCGGCAGCTCTTACAGCCGGAAGCTTTGCGGGAATAACTGCATTTGCGGCTGATGATACTCCTGAGATTACATATGACGGCGTAAATGTTACCATTCCGGCGAAAGACGGTTACACAAAGGCAGATGTTATTATCGCGTTATATAGTGATGATAATACGCTTGATTCCATTGATGTGGTAAGGAACTTTGCGCTTGGAGGAACGACTGCCGCGGCTCCGGGAGCCAGAATTATGGTATGGGACAGCCTTGACAGCATGAAGCCTATATACGGCTCATACACCGTAACGGCAGCGGATGCTACTGAGATACCAACAGAACAGGCAACAGAACAGGCTACGGAACAGGCAACAGAGCAGGCTACGGAGCAGACAACCGAAGCGGTTACTGATAAGCCGGACAATACAGAAAATCCGACCGAGACAGCCTCGGCAAATCCGGATGACAAGACGGAATATACAGTATCAATCGGTACAATAACAGGCGGAGCAGAGGGCGACGTTATGCTCGTTGACACGAACGCAACAGTACTGCCGACAGACGCTCCGGCACCGACAAACACTCCGGCGCCGACAAAGGATCCGAACACTACAGAGGCGCCCGGTACGGTTACTTGGGTAGCGGCAGAGAGCGGTTCGGCATATTACAATGTTGAGGATCCCGATCCGTTTACTGTAGGAAGCTTAACGGTAGATTTACTTAATAATGCTACAACAGCAGGTAACGTGTGGGTATCAGGAAAATTTGTGACAGACGGCGATGTGTTGACAGGTCAGGGCAACCCTAAGGATGCGGACGCTGCAAGTCCGGAGAAGAATAACACTGCGCCGGTAACAGGCACAGCTGCAAAGCTGACGGCTGCAGAGAGCGGTACGGTAGATTTTGCGGCTCTTGTAAATGGCGGTAAGGTTATGTATATATACAGCTTTGATGCGGGCGCAGTAACCGGCGGCACACTGATAACCTCAGACGCTCCTGCGGCAAAGAATGTGTATACATATACATTCAATGTAGAACCGGGCAAGGATTATTATGTCTTTGTGGGCGGTTCAAAGATGGGAATATCAAGCATTAAGTTTGCGCCGGCAGCGGTAAGCCTCGGCACAGCTTCAGTTGAGGCAAGCGGCTCAGAGGTTCTGGTAAGCACCTTAAAGGCTCAGGCGGGCGACACGATCACTGTTAAGGCTGAGGAAAAGGCTTTGCATGATCTTACAATTTCAACTGCTCCCGAAGTGACGGTTACAGCGCTTGGCGGCGGATATTACACCTTCACAATGCCTGAGGCAGATACAACGGTTAACGCGGAGTACGTTGAGAATGCAAGCAAGCTCCCGGATGATCAGGCATGGACATCACTTGATGCAGAGCTTATGGCGGCGGCGACAGCTGCAACTGACGGTGTAGCGTTTGGTCCGGTAAACGGTCTGAGCGGCTACGGCGGATGGACTAATCAGTCATCAACAGCTGCATATACGCATACAAACGGAGTTACATATAACTTCACATCAGCCTTCCGCGCAGGCTCGGGCAGCCCGACAAAGAGAAGCTTCTACTTCACACCTCAGCAGGCTTGTATTGTAACTGTGGCATACACAGCTCAGGCAGGCAGACCTGTATACATCTATCAGGGCGGCACTCTCCTTGAAAGCGGTGAGGAAGGCGCGGTAAACGGTGTTGCCGCTACAATTACGGCAGATGTTGAGGATCCGACAGCTGGTGATGTAATCATCTACGGCGGCAGCTCAAACAAGGATATTTACGGTATATTTGCCGATTACTATGACCCGACTGTTGTCACCTACAGAAATCTTTCGGGTAATGTAAACTACAGCGGCACAGCCGATACATCGGCATTGCAGCTTGTATTCAAGGATACAAACGACGGTACAGAGTACAAGGCTGATTTTGGTTCAACTTATTCGGTTGACCTCCGTCAGAACAGAAAATATGATATTTATGTAGAGGAAAACGGCGAAAAGAGCGGCAATGTAAGTACAACGCTTGACACAAACAGCGTATCAATCGCAAAGCTTGACAAGACCTTTGATATTGACGTTGTTGACATCGCTCTTACAGAGGTAACAGGCGACGTTGTTGTACATGATATAAATAACGACGGCACAACACTTGACCTCAGCGCTGTAACGCTTACATTCACAGCAGATGATGACGCGTCACTTACATACACAGCAGATATTACGGACAATAAGCTTGCCGTAACAATGATGCCGAACCACAATTATACTGTAACAGCGGAAGGCATTGATGGTTATGCGTTGTCACCGCTTTCAGGCTCATATCTCATGGCTGCGGGCGATACAGCTCCGTTTAAGAACATTCTGTTCACTGAAAGCTTAGGCGATGTTGAATTTACGTCAACGGTTGAGGTCGGCGCTGATAAGGCATATGCGACTGTAAGCGATGCGATTACGGCAATAAAGGCAATGACGGGCAGACCGGCTGGCGAAGCGGGCAGAGTTACTGTTGTAATTGACCCGGGAACATATGTTGAGCAGGTTATCGTAGACACTCCGTATGTAACATTGAAGGCGGCGGATGAAGAAAACAAGCCGACAATAACATTCTACTATGGTATAGGCTATCTGTATTATTCCGCAGACGGCGGTTACTACAGCATGGACAGAGCTGTTCAGAAAACAGAAGTAAATACAGTAACAAGATGGGGTTCAACCGTAAGAGTTGCAGGACAGAACTTCATTGCGGAAAATATCATATTTGAAAATTCATTGAACTGCCGTGTAACTCCCGAGGAGCTTGCAGACGGCGTAACATCAGCCGGCCCGGGTTGGTACGGTGATGTTTCGGGCAAGCCGGACAGAACAGTTGACGGCTATGACGCGAGAACAAAGGCTGCAACGGAAAGATGCGCGGCATTCGCGGGCGATGCTTCAAATTATGAGCTGTATCAGTGCGAGCTTATCGGCTCACAGGATACGTTATATACAGGCTATAACGGATACTTCAAGGATTGCTACATCGAAGGCGGCACAGACTACATCTTCGGCGGCAACTCGATAGTATTCGAGGGCTGTACGCTTGCATGGCACGGCTACAGCGATCAGTCAGTAGGCGGATATATCACAGCCTGCAAGACGTCAAGCGCTCCGACTACGGGAACACCTGACATGAATGCAAACGGATATCTCATTAAGGACTGTAAAATAACAAATTCAAAATACTATACCGATAACAAGTTTGCCGCAGGCGCATGGGGCAGAAACTGGGGCGGCGCTAACTGCCAGGTAGTATTTGACGGAATTACGCTTGACGGCGTAGATACACCGGGAGCATGGGTAAAGATGGGCGGAGAGCTCAGCGCGTCAGTGCTCTATGTAAAGGATGTAACGGATAAGAACGGCAATGCGGTTGACGTATCAGGCACAACATTCAATCCGAACGGCACAATGGAAGCTAACGGGTATGTTGAAATGGATCCGCTTGACTACTTCGGCACATGGGTTCCGACACATTATGAAGGCGCAGTTCCTGAGAAGGATGAATACACAACAACATGGTATTTCGGTAAGAGCGACGGCGCGGCAGAATATGCTTTGCAGGGAGCAGGAAACGGAACAGCTGAGATTACAGCGACCGATTCGGATAATCCCGCAGTCCAGGTTTTAGGCGTTGATGCAACAAACGGTAAGTTTAATAATGCAACAAGAACCGATGAATGGGCGCAGGTTAATGACGGCACAGTATTTACAATTCCGGTAGTAAACGGAAGTAAGATTACTTACAAATCATATAATGCGGGAGCGCTTATCATCAACGAAAAATCATTTAACAGCGATGAAACATATACATACAACGGCGTGGCAGGCACTGTCAGCGCAACCGCAAACGGTGTTGGCTATATGTCATATATAACGGTGGTTTCACCGTCACATCCTTCAGAGGAAATTGCAACTCCCGAGCCTGAGACAACAGTTGAGGTTGAAATCGGTGGTCTTAATGCTGAGGACGTAAGCGCTGTCAAGGTTGTAGGAACACTTGACGGAACAGAAAAGGTGCTTGATGTAACAGACAGCAAATTCAGCGTAACGCTTACAGAGAGTCAGGAATTTGTTGTAAAGGGCGTATACGGCGGCGCGAGCGCGTATGAGGTAGTTGATCCCGAACACCAGAACCTTGCTATAACAGCAAGTCAGGGCGGAGGAGAAATTGCTATGTATGCGGTTACACCATATGTAGCAAATACAGACGCTGTATACAACCTTGGCGACGGAAGCGTAATTCCGACAAAGAGCACATCATACACATGGCCTGTGCTTATAACGCAGGACGGAATAGTTACATTCTCGAATATAGCGTTCCATGACAGCCAGCACGGCGCGCAGACGGTTGACGCGGTAACGGTAAAGGTTCCGGCGGGTACTTCAACGATCACCTTTGGCGGATGCGCGTATGCGGGCGCGACAATAACAGCTCCTGAGGGAGTTGCTCCGGCAAGCGCTTCACTCAAGACAGATACAGACGGCGCGGGTATTGAGTTTACCTACAGCGGAGAAGCGACAGACCTGACCTTCACAGTCGGCGGAGGCGCGATCTATCTCCACAGCGTAGCTGTCAAGTCAACAGCTGACTGAAGTGAATCGCAGAAAATGCTGAACGCCCTTTTCGCAGATGCGGCAGGCGTGCTCAGATTTACATGGGAATAAAGAAAAAGAGGGGCTGTAGCAATTGCTGCAGCCCCATTGTTAATAACAAAATTCAATGCTCAGATTATTCAGCAACAAACGGAAGCAATGCAATAATTCTTGCACGCTTAATAGCTGTTGTAAGCTGTCTCTGATGCTTTGCACAGTTACCGCTGATTCTTCTCGGAACGATCTTACCACGCTCTGAAACATAGCGACGAAGCTTTGCTGTGTCCTTGTAGTCGATCTGCTCAACCTTATCTACACAGAACATGCAGACCTTACGCTTAGGTCTTCTCGCTCTCTGCGGTCTGTCATTTCTTTCAGCCATCGAAAATTCCTCCTTCAATTTTTATCATGCGGATTTATCAGAACGGTAAATCGTCCTCACTGTCCGCGTCATTCGAAAAATCCAAATCAACAAACCCGTCATTTGATGAGCCTGTATTGGTGTCTGACCCATATGATGAACCACCATATGGATTCGAACGTGACTGCGGCTCGGCATTAAAACTGCCGCCAAAGTTCTGCTGATATGCTCCGTTTGAGCCGCCGTTAGAACCTGACTCGCTCTTTGAACCGACAAACTCAACGTTGTCACATACAACCTCGGTTGCATACTGACGCTTGCCGTCCTGTCCGTCCCATGACCGTGTCTGAATTGAGCCCTCAACGCCGATCAGCTTTCCCTTGTTAAAATAACGGCAAACAAATTCTGCCTGTTGGCGCCATGCCACACAGGTAATGAAATCTGCCTGCTGTCCGCCTTCACGTCTGAAGCGTCTGTCTACAGCGACCGTGAATCTTGTAACCGCCGTACCCTGCGGAGTCTGACGAAGCTCAGGATCCGCTGTCAAGCGGCCTACTAAAAGTACCTTATTCATACTGTCACCGCTTTCAATTACGCTTCGTCCTTACGAACGATTATAGTTCTCAGAATGTTTTCGTCAATTCTGTATCTTCTGTCGAGCTCCTTCGGGAAATCAACAGCAGCCTTGAAGTTCACGAGTACATAATAGCCCTCGTTCTTGAAATTGATCGGATAAGCAAGCTTTCTCTTGCCCCATTCTTCAACCTCTCCGATTTCACCATTCGCTGTAATAAGATTTACAAACTTGTCCTTCTCTGCTGTAATAGCCTCAGGCTCCAATGTTGAATCGATGATAAAAATTGTTTCATAGCTGTGAATTGCTGTTTCAGCCATCTTATTGCACCTCCTTATGGACATTTGTCCCGCGAACCTCCTCGCGGGCAAGGATTGTCTTTTACAGACTTTGTTATTATAACATGACGTGTACATTTTGTCAAGCACAAATTTTGATTTTTTGTTACTATTCAGGTATCAAAAATCCAGTAAAAAAGCCATTGTGCAAAGCGTA
>JBJEIW010000037.1:0-3871 GCA_051877435.1 Candidatus Ornithomonoglobus sp. | reverse complement strand
GAGATGTGTTCACGGCGTTGAGGTGATTAACGGATGCAGAACAGATTTTGAAAACCACATGGCAAAACTGTATGCCGAAAATTATGGACTGATAGAAAGCGCGGGAAGCGACAATCATAAAGCCGGAAACCAAAAACAACTTGCGGGTTTAAGCTCTGATGAACCCATTTCTGACGAGCGTGATTTTATAAATAGGATGAAAAACGGTCAAATGAAACTGTTTTCTTTTAGCATAGACGAGAAAAATTAAATCGCTGTTAAATTTATGCGGAGTTTTTTAGCGTTAAAAAATATCCGTCAATATATTCATATGAGGAGATATTGTATGAGAAAATACGAGAATTTAAAGTATATTCATGAAAATACTTTAAAGCCGAGATCGCACTATATACCGTATGACAGCCTCGAAAAGGCTCTTGCGGGCGATAAAGCGCAATCCAAATTTTACACATTGTTAAACGGGGAGTGGGATTTCAGGTACTTTGCAAGGGATATAGACTGTCCCAAGGTTATTGATGAATGGGACAAGATAACGGTTCCCTCCTGCTGGCAGACGACCGGATATGAAAAACCGTATTATACAAACGTAAATTATCCGTATCCGGTTGATCCGCCGTATGTGCCGGATGACAATCCGGTGGGAGTTTACAGAAAGGTAATAAGCGTATCAAGGGAAAAGTCTTCAAAAGAAAATTATATTGTATTTGAGGGTGTTTCCTCCTGCGTTGAACTGTTTGTAAACGGAGAGTATATAGGTTTTTCAACGGTTTCACACTGCACCTCGGAATTTAAGATAAAGCTTAATGAGGGTGAAAATGAAATTATCGCGAAGGTATATAAATGGTGCGCCGGAAGTTATCTGGAGGATCAGGACTTTTTCAGGAACAACGGCATATTCAGAGATGTGTATCTGCTGTCGAGAAATAAAGGACATCTGCATGATATTGAGATAGGCTTTGACGCAAGAGGCGTTTACTGCACTGAAAAGCATACCGTTTATGACGCTGAGGGGAATAAAACCGACCTTAAAAATCCTATCTTATGGAACGCGGAAAAGCCGTATCTTTATACTGTTGTAGTGGAGTCGGCAGGAGAGTATATACCCTTTAAGATAGGACTTAGGGATCAGGAGGTAAGCGAAAAGGGCGAGCTTTTGATAAACGGAGTAAGCGTAAAGCTAAAGGGAATAAATCATCATGATACGCATCCCTTTGACGGATATGCAATGAGCTATGAGTTTATGCGTCACGAGCTTTTAAAAATGAAGGAGCTTAACATAAACGCGATAAGAACCTCACACTATCCGCCGCAGCCGGCATTTTTAGAGCTGTGCGATGAGCTGGGCTTTTATGTTATTGATGAGGCTGATATAGAAACACACGGCTTTGCAAACCGCGGCTGCCGCTGGATGTATGACGAGTCACCTGCATGGCCGTGCAAAAACTCTGAATGGAGAGAAGCTTTTATTGACAGAGCAGAACGTCTGTATGAGCGGGATAAAAACCATACCTGTGTCATTATGTGGAGTCTGGGAAACGAATCAAATGACGGTGAGAATTTTGCTGTGATGAGTGATTTTCTTCACAGACGCGAAGGCGAAATAAAAGGAATAAAAAGGCTTGTGCATTACGAAAATGCCTGCATCAAGGAAGGTATGGAAAAGGATCCGGATTATGTTGATGTCGTAAGCCGTATGTACTCGTCACCGAGCGATATAGTAAAATATTATTATGAAACGGGAGATAAAAGACCGTTTGTATGGTGCGAGTATTGCCACGCAATGGGTAACGGCCCCGGCGATTTGGCAGATTATTGGAAGGTCATAGACAATAATCCGTATATGATAGGCGCGTTTATCTGGGAATGGGCGGATCACGCAGCTCCTGATGATAAAGGCAGGTTGTGCTACGGCGGTGACTTCGGCGAGGAAACGCACGACGGTAATTTCTGCTGTGACGGACTTGTGTTTGCCGACAGAAGCTTCAAGGCCGGCTCTCTTGAAGCTAAAGCGGTATATCAGCCGCTTAGGACAGAGCTGAGCGGAAGAAAGCTGACGCTGTATAACAAATATGATTTTACAAGCTTTTCGGAATTTGATTTTAAGTGGGAGATAACCGCGGACGGCGAAGCTGTACAAGGAGGTAAGCTTTCGCTTGATACGGCACCGCATAAATCAGACACGATACAGCTTGATTTTGAAATACCGCAGAATAGGTTCGGTGCATATTTAAATATATCAATGCGGGATAAGCACGGCAGAGAAATTGCATTCACTCAGCACGAGCTTTGCTGCGCAGCAGTGCCTGCACAAGGGACACAAAAGGCGAAGATAACGACAGACGGTGAATTTGCAGTTATATCCGGCAACGGTTTTAAATACCGATTTAACACACATTACGGATATATTGAAAGCCTTAACGGACTGCTGAAATCACCTATGAAATTGTCAGTTTGGCGCGCGCCTGCGGATAATGACAGAAACATAGCCCGCAAATGGTATGATGAAAATTATGATAAGACACATAATAAGGTTTATAATATCGAAATAAATGATAATGTGATAACAGTAAAAGGAGGTTTATCGTCCGTTTCACGCTCAGATTTCTTTGCATATACTGCAGTATATACATTCTTTGCCGATGGAAGGACTGATGTTGCTCTTAACGGTATTTTTGACAACAGCCGCACATTCCTGCCGAGATTGGGCTTTGAATTTACAACAGGGGAGAAGCACTTTAAATATTTCGGATATGGTCCCTATGAGTCATATGTTGATATGCATCATGGCTCGAAAATGGGTATGTATGAAAGCACTGCACAAGATGAATATGTTGATTATATTAAGCCGCAGGAGCATGGAAATCATTATAACACAAAGTATCTGAAGCTTGGCGATTTTGAGGTTATATCAAGTAGCATGGAGATTAATATTTCGGAATACGGTTCAGAAGAGCTTACAAGAAAATCACATAATTTTGAGCTTGAAAAAGATGAAAATATTAATGTCCGTATCGATTACAAAGTAAGCGGCTTGGGCTCAGACAGCTGTGGTCCGGAGCTTTTGGAACAGTATAGAATGAATGATAAAAATGTTGATTTTGAGTTTTCTTTGCTGTTAAAGTAATATTTATAGAAATTTCATGTAATGTAAATAGGGTAAAATCCACACACAAAAGAGATATACTTAGGAAGGATGATATTATGAAGAAACTAAACAAAAGATTGATTTCATCAGTGGCGGCACTGGCTGTTTCGGCTGCAATGCTTGCACAGCCGTTATGGGTGTCGGCGGAGTTTACAGATGTGCCGGAGAATTATACCTATAAAAAAGCAATTACAACGCTCAGCAAGTTAAAGGTAATAAACGGCTATGAGGACGGAACCTTTGCGCCGGATCAGGATATTACGCGGGCGGAGTTTACAAAGCTTCTCGTGTATATGCTCGGCTACGGAGATATCTCTACAACAACAACCCGCTTTGAGGATTTGCCGGCAAGTCATTGGGCGAACGCGAATATCGCCACAGCCTATGATCTCGGAATTGTAAACGGCTACAGCGACACTGAATTTGGGCCGGATAATCCGGTTACATATGAGCAGGCACTCAAAATGCTTGTCTGCGCTCTTGGCTATCAGAACTCCGCGGAGGCGATGGGCGGGTATCCCGAAGGATATATAGCTCAGGCAGCCTCCCTTAAGCTGACAGATAAAATAAGCTCTGCCACATATTCGGGCAACGCGTCAAGAGGACTTGTGGCGCAGGCAATGTATAACGCGCTTAAGGTCGATATTTACGAGCTTAGCGGAACAAAGTATGTTTCCACGGGCAAAAATCTTCTCAATGACTATCTCAATACCTATATAATGAAGG
>JBJEIW010000036.1:0-3886 GCA_051877435.1 Candidatus Ornithomonoglobus sp. | reverse complement strand
CAGACTGCCGCGGCTGCGGCTGTTGCTGTAGGTACGGAGCTTGAGATTGAGGGACGCAGCTTTGAGATTGAAAGTATACGGGGCAGTGAAGTATCACTGATTGATAAAACCTTTCAGAGCGGTGCAGGGTTTCCCATATTCCGGGTAGAACCGCTTGACAGGGTTACTCAGTGGGTAAAACAGCAGACCGAAATCAAAAGTCAGCCGGAGGTTAAAAATGTTCCGGTACCGGATAACTTTAAAATCACGGACTATGACATAGGAACAGGCGGAGATAAAGCGAAATTCAAGCGTAATATTGAAGCAATTCGCACTCTTAAAATTATAGAATCAGAGGACAGGTATGCGACTCCCGAAGAACAGGAGATATTATCGCAGTATGTAGGTTGGGGCGGACTTGCCGCAGCCTTTGATGATAAAAACGGGAGCTGGAGCAATGAATATGCACAGCTTAAAAATATGCTTACGGAAGATGAATATTCAGCCGCCAGAGCATCAACACTATCTTCCTTTTACACCTCACCGACAATTATTAATGCCATGTACACGACATTATCCAATATGGGTTTTGAAAGCGGCAATATTCTGGAGCCGTCCTGCGGTGTCGGTAACTTCTTCGGTATGATTCCCGATGAGATGTCAGACTCTAAGCTGTACGGCGTAGAGCTTGACAGCATAACCGGACGTATAGCCCAAAAGCTTTATCCTCATGCGGATATAAAGGTGCAGGGATTTGAAAAGACGAATATGCCGGACAATTTTTACGATTTGTGTATCGGCAATGTCCCTTTCGGCGATTTCAAGGTCGCAGACCAAAGATACAACAAGTATAACTTTAATATCCATGATTATTTCATAGCCAAATCCCTTGATAAGGTGAGAGCCGGAGGAGTAGTTGCCGTAGTGGTATCAAAGGGATTTATGGATAAGGCAAATCCGTCTGTAAGGAAGTATGTTGCGCAGAGAGCGGATTTATTGGGCGCGATTCGATTACCGAACAATGCCTTTAAGGATAATGCCGGAACAGAGGTAATATCAGATATTCTGTTCTTTCAGAAACGTGACAGAATGGTTGAAATAGAGCCTGAATGGGTATTTGTTAATCGCAATGAAGATGATTTGCCTGTAAACAGCTATTTTACAGAGCATCCTGAAATGGTTATGGGTGAGCTGAAAATGGGCATAAACAAGATGTATGGCAGGCAGGAGGTAATCTGCACACCTATAGAGGGAGCAGACCTGTCCGAACAGCTTGCGAAAGCTGTTTCAAACATAAATGGTTATATACCCGAAATAACGCTTGACGATATTTCAGAGCCGGCAGAGGGAGCGGAGCGTGTTTCAATACCTGCCGATCCGAACGTAAAGAATTACAGCTATACCCTTGTTGACGGTGATATATATTATCGGGTAAATTCACAAATGGACAAGGTGGAGCTTCCCGCAGCGACCGCAGAGCGTGTTAAGGGTATGCTCAATATCCGTGACTGCACACGCAGACTTATGGAGCTGCAATTAGAGGATTACGGTGATGATGTGATTGCTGAGCAGCAGAAGGAACTTAATAACGTATATGACAGCTTTACAAAGAAATATGGTTTAATAAACAGCTTAGGAAACCGCAGAGCCTTTCGGGAGGATGCTGACTATTATCTGCTGTCCTCTCTGGAGGTGCTCGATGAACAGGGCAATCTGGAACGAAAAGCGGATATGTTCACAAAACGGACAATCAAACAGCGACAGGAGATAACGAAGGTTGAAACGGCAGTAGAAGCGCTGGCGGTGTCTATCGGTGAAAAGGCGCGGATTGATATTCCGTATATGCAGGAGCTTACCGGATTTTCCGAGGATAAGATAATTTCCGATTTAAAGGGAGTTATATACCCGAACCCGATGACGATTGATGAAACCGGAAAATATGCTTATGAAACGGCTGATGAATATTTATCGGGAAATATTCGTGAAAAGCTGCGTATGGCAGAGGTTTACGCAAAGGATGAGCCGATGTTTGAAGCTAATGTAACTGCGCTTAAGGAGGTAATGCCGAAGGATTTGGAAGCAGGGGAAATTGACGTAAGACTCGGAGCAACATGGATTGACACCGGATATGTTCAGCAGTTTATGTATGAGCTGCTTGAAACGCCTATAGGACGGCAAAGGGATATTAAAGTTAATTACTCACCCTATACCTCAGCATGGTATATATCAAAGAAAAATTCCGACTACAGCAATATAAAGGCAAATGTCACATACGGCACAAGAAGGATTAACGCGTATGAGATACTTGAGCAGTCACTCAATCTTCGTGATGTAAAGATTTATGACACTGTCATTGACGGAGAGGGCAAGGAACGCAGAGTGCCGAATGAAAAGGAAACAACGCTTGCCTGTGAGAAGCAGGAGCTTTTACAGAGTGAGTTCAGGGATTGGATATTCAGGGACTATGACAGGCGCACAGAGCTTGTAAAATTATATAACGAAAAATTTAATTCCATAAGACCTCGTGAATATGATGGCTCGCACCTTGTGTTTAACGGAATGACACCGGAAATACAGCTCAGACCGCACCAATTAAATGCAATAGCACATACAATTTACGGCGGTAATACCTTGCTTGCACACGAAGTGGGAGCGGGCAAGACCTTTGAAATGATAGCAAGCGCAATGGAGAATAAACGGCTCGGCTTATGCAATAAATCCTTGTTTGTTGTTCCGAATCATCTGACGGAGCAGATGGGCACGGATGTCCTGCGGCTTTATCCGTCCGCAAATGTGCTTGTAGCAACCTCAAAGGATTTCCAGAAAGCGAATAGACGGAGATTGTGCGCTAAGATTGCAACCGGAGATTTTGATATAGTCATAATCGGTCATTCACAGCTTGAAAAGATACCTGTTTCAGCGGAACGGCAGGAGCGTTTTATACAGCGTCAGATAGATGAGGTCATAGAAGGTATAGCAGAACTTAAAAACAGTAACGCGGAGAATTTTCAGGTAAAGCAGCTGGAGCGTACAAAGAAAAATCTTGAGGTGCGGCTTGAAAAGCTCGTAGACAGTGTAAAGCGCGATGATGTAGTAACCTTTGAGGAACTGGGCGTAGACAGAATGTATATTGATGAAGCCCATTACTTTAAAAACGCATATTTTTTCACAAAAATGCGCAATGTGTCAGGACTGGCGCAGACCGAAGCGCAGAAGTCGGCAGACCTTATGATGAAATGCCGTTATATGGACGAGCTGACAGGCGGCAGGGGTACGGTTTTTGCAACCGGAACACCCGTGAGCAACTCGATGGTTGAAGTTTATACAATGATGAAATATCTGCAAAATGACACACTTTCACATATGGGATGGCAGCACTTTGACGCATGGGCGGCAAACTTTGGTGAAACGGTTACGCAAAACGAGCTTGCACCGGAGGGAAAGGGATACAGAAGCAGAACGAGGTTTGCGAGATTTTTTAATCTGCCGGAGCTGATGAGTATATTCAAGGAATGTGCGGATATAAAGACAGCGGAGGTGCTTAATCTTCCTACTCCCGAAGCTCATTATCATAATGTTGTCGCTGAGCCTACCGAGATACAGAAAGAAATGGTGGATGCCCTGTCCGAAAGAGCAAAGAGAATCCATAATAAAGAGGTTACACCGGATGAGGATAATATGCTTGGCATTACAAATGACGGGCGAAAGATAGGCTTAGACCAAAGACTGATGAACCCGATGCTCCCCGATGAACCAGGAACAAAGGTAAATCAGTGTATAGACAATGTATATAAAATATGGAATGACACGGCGGAAAGCCGTTCTACACAGCTGATATTTTGTGATTTCAGCACACCGAAGGGAGACGGAAGCTTTAATTTATATGATGATATTCGTGATAAGCTTA
>JBJEIW010000035.1:0-3897 GCA_051877435.1 Candidatus Ornithomonoglobus sp. | reverse complement strand
TTATATGATAAGACTACAGTAAGGAGATGTTTGGATTATGGATATGGATAGGATAATCAGTGGAACAACGCAGGCTATGATGTAGTATGGATGGATCATGTTTCCGTAGCAGCACCGAAAGCAGGCGATGTAACAGAGGTTGCGGTATCATCAGAATTAAGCGGCGACGCGGCTGTAGGCTACAAGGCGGTATTTGATATTACAGGCTCGGCGATTGTTAAGGGCTGTAATTGGAATATTACAGCGGTAGGTTCAGCAAATAGTGCCGAGGCAAGCAGTGTTTTGGGTGACGGAACGGGAACAACCGTTACAGGCGGAAGCGTTGCATTCGGTCTTATAGTAGAGCTTGCGGCAGAGGATGCGGCTAAAAAGGATGATTTGCTGGTCACAGCAACTTTGAAATAATAAAGGAGGCAGCAACATGAAAAAAGAGTATAAAATTCCAACAATAAAATCCACATTATTCGATGATGAATCTGTAGTAACGGTAAGCGGAACAAATACGAATAAGGTTGAGGAAACTTTACAGACTTCATTGGCAGAGTCCGGAACAGCGGGAACAATAGCAACGGTTAAGTTTACATTCTAAAATACGGAAAGGGCAGATTTGAAATGAAAAATAATTTTAAAAAGGTCATTTCGGTTTTGTCAGCGGCGGCAATATTAACAGCACTTGCCGTACCGTCGGTTTTTGCCGACGGTACGGCGCTTGACGCCGTAAATGCTGCGGATGCCGATACAATAGCGGCGGCTGTTGCAAGCGTGGTAACGGAATCAGGCAAGTTTGACTACAGCGTTCTTCCGTCCTGTGACCAAAATGAGATAAACGAGAGAATGTTAAGCGGCATACCGTATGCCGATAATGACGCTCTTTATGCGGCATATCAGACTGCGCTTGAAAACACGACTCAGGTTGACAGAGCTTTATACAAGCCGGAGCTTATAGAGGATTTTTCAAACCTTGACAGCGGCTGGACACAGTCAAACCCCGTTCCGTATATAGGCAGTCCCGGAAAAATTGACACAAATATACTGCGCAATTTAAATATAAGCGGTAATGAAACCTCTTTTATGGAGGTATGGGGCGCGCCGTTCGGAGAAGGCGGAAATCAATACATATCGCGTGTACTGGGAAATCCGTATTGCATTGTAAGCGGATATATGTATTACAGCAACATTAATAATATGCCGAAGGTATATTACGGAATAGAAGGCAGCAGCAGAAACTATTATATAGGAAACGGCGGTACGGACGGAGCGTACAGATATAATAACGGCTCGCAGTGGATCAGCGATATAGCCGAAAATGACAATGCATGGCACAAGGTAGTATTTGACGGCTTAACTGCACCGGGTAAGATAAAAGGCTATTTTGACGGACAGCTTTTGTTTACTGCCGAAGATACCATGACGACACTGAAGGTCGGATGTCTTGATACAATCAATGACGGCTTCTATATTTTCTGTCTTGATAATATATCAATCGCGGTTTCAAAGCCTGCCGAGGAGCTTTTGGAAAGCTTTAATGAAAATCCGGTAACGGAGGAATCGCTTTCGGGTATTCTTGCCGCAATAAACAAGGACAGAGCTCTGTTTGAAAGCCTGCCTGAGTGTGACAGAAAAGCCATAGCCTCTGATACGGAAAAGGGCAGACCGTATGACAATGCTGACGCTTTGGCAGATGCATATCAGACCGCTCTTGAAAAAGCAACGGGCGTGGACGAAGATAAATACACCGTTCTCTGGACGGAGGATTTCTCAAATTACAGCAATGATGATTGGACTGCATCGGGTTCTCTCAGAGGCAATGCGATAGGCTCCGAATTATTATCCGGTATCGGCGACCAGTCTCGTCAGAGTATTAATATAAGCGGAGAAAAATGCTCCGCAGGATTTGTCGGAGCATCTCTTGCAGGTACTCCCGGAGATGTTAACTATATCACAAGATCGGTAGATGAGGAAAATTCCGTTGTAACGGCTTATTTCTATGATATGATGAATGACGGCAATGCGCGCTACAATATTAAGGTAAACGACAACACATGGGTTGGAAGAAGCGACAGCGGTGATAAGTATACATATGCCGCAGGCGGTGCTGTAGCCGCATCAAATATACAAACAGGCAAGGGCTGGCACAAGGTTGTCTTTGACGCTGCTACCAATTCGGAGCTTATGAATATATATCTTGACGGAGTGTTAATAGCGCAGTCCTCCGAAAAGGTTAAGTATGTTCAGCTCGGTAATCAATGGGTTGACGAGGGCTATGACATTGTCTGGATGGACAATATAAGCGTTGCGGCAGAAAAGAAAACGGAAAGACTGACCATCAAAAAGGGACTTACGGAAATTGATACTCTTCCGTCAAGCGGAAGCATACGCATATGCTTTTGGGAACACTCGTTTCCGGTAAGGCTCCGGCATTCCATGATGTTCGTACATATTGGTCACCGGATGCGATAAAGCGTGTAACGGGCAAGGAGCTTCAAGGCAGAGCGGCAGACGGAATAATTCATTTAATAAATTCCGGTGCGACCGCCCTTGACTGCACAGACGCGGCAAAGGATGAAAATGGAAACGGCACTGTAAAAGAGTGGTGGAACATGACAGAGGAGGATATAAAGTCATGTATTGATGCAACAGACTGGTGCCGCGCTGACTATGAGTATTTCAGAGGCGGCGGCTTTTCGTCACACTTTAGGACACAAGCCGAGATGCCTGTTACAATGTTAAGGGTAAATATCGTAGACGGCATAGACCCTGTTATTCAGATTGCAGAGGGATACACCTGCACACTGCCTGATGATGTGCATGAAAAGCTTGACAAGCGCACAGATCCCACATGGCCCACAACATGGTTTGCCCCGATACTCACCGGTAAGGGGGCATTCAAGGATGTATACAGTGTAATGGCAAATTGGGGCGCAAACCACGGTGTAACAATCGGCGGACATATCGGCACGGATTTGATAACCCTTTGCTCAATGCTCAGAATCCCGGTTACAATGCATAATGTACCGGAGGATAAGGTATACCGCCCACGCGCATGGTCGGCGTTTGGTACTGAGGATGCACAGGCGGCTGATTATGCAGCTTGCAGACACTACGGACCGATGTATAAGTAAGGAGATGCAATGTTAAAAGGAATACCAAGTATAATACCGCCGGAGCTTTTACAAGCGATATTAAAGCTGTTTCCGCCGGATACATATCAGAAGCCCGTATACCTGATGGAAAAGGTAAAGGGTGATAACGTGGAAACTCCGATATGGGATAAATACGCAAAAATAATTGAGCCGCATACAGATGCTGAGGTGGAATATAGATAGGAAATCTTATGAAAAACCATATATTTAACATAACATTTGATAAAAGCACGGGCGGAATTTCTTCTATTGTACTTAATGCCGATAAATACTGCATGAACTGGATTGATGGTGGCAAAACATGGGGACTTATCCGAAATACAAATTTGGACGGTATCTGGGGCGATTATGAAAAGCGCGCAAGGGCTATGGAGCTTATATCCATTGAGAAAAGGGATAATTGCGCCGTAAGCCGATATTCAAACGGCAGACTTTCTACTGTTGCGGCAAGGTTTTTTCGATAAGGGGAATTTATGCGAAAGATATACGCTTAAAAATATAAGCGACTGTGATTTATTCTTAGAGCAGGATAACTGCGGCATAACCGTTCCGTTTACGGATATGTATACCGACGCGGAGGACTGTATGATAAACCGCTGTAATACCCATATATGGTGCGGTCACAATACTGCATATATCAATGCACTTAAAATGGGCTTGTCGGATAACAATATAGGACTTGTGCTTACAAAAGGAGCGATAGACAGCTACAGCATTTTAAGAGATAACGGCAGCAACAAGGACGGATATGGCT
>JBJEIW010000034.1:0-17707 GCA_051877435.1 Candidatus Ornithomonoglobus sp. | reverse complement strand
GTTTGTGTTATTCGCCTGTGTGCTTACATGAATCGGGATCTCAGGCGCAAGCTCACGCATCATGCCAAACATTCCAAGGTCTGCAATCAGCACTGCGTCAAAGCCCAGCGGACGTATTTCCTTTATAAAGCCTTCAAACTGCTCAATATCACAGTTATGAGGGATTATATTCGCGGTAAGATAGACCTTTCTGCCTCTATCATGAGCATATTTCAGTCCTTCCTTCATATCCTCAGCAGAAAAATTCTCTGCCGCGACACGGAGGGAAAACGCGTCGCCTCCGATATATACTGCATCTGCTCCGTAGTCAACCGCAGTCTTTAATTTTTCGAGACTGCCGCCCGGTGCAAGCAGTTCAGGCTTCTTCATATATACAAAATCTCCTTTTTAAACCAAATTAATTCCGTATCCGAAAACTCTTATGGTTTTCACATCCGATACGTTTGCATTATACCCGGCGCAGCTGCCCAATATCTTGTAGCTCCCCTGCGCAGAACTCGGCATAGAATATCCCAAGCTGAGGGAATAAGAACCGCCTGAGCTCAGTGAGTATGAGCCTCCTGAGCTTAATGTATAGGAGCCGCCGAAACTAAGCGTGTACGAACCGCCATAGCTGCCTCTGAATGAGCCGCCGTATTCATACTCAAATTCATATTCATAAAAGAATGAACCGCTGCCTGAGCCTCTTCCGCTGCCTATACCGCTGCCGACTCCATAGCCGCTTCCTATACCGTAGCCGCTGCCGCCGCTAAGGAAGCTGCCTGATCCTGAACCGTAAAATGAGCCGGAGGAAAACGCGGCTACAACAGCCATTGAAGCCCGTGATTCCATTGCATAGGCGGATCTGTATGTAGGATATGTATCAATAAAGACCATCCCTGCGGCCTCTGCCTCCGGTTTGCTGCATAATACCTCAACTCTGACCGGTCCGATACGGTCAAAGGTCACATCCTTTGTTTTAGGAACTCTGAACTCTCCCGCGCACAAGGTAATCCTCTTAATACCTAACGCCAAAGCCCTGTCAAGCTCCTCCTGCTTGTAAACAATAATATCCGCCATATATATACCTCCGTTCACTCTTTAATGTGCTCTAATGTATATATATTCTATCATACACGCAGAAAAAACACAAGCTGGTATCTTTAAATAACCGTTTTTTTTAACAAAAAACCATCAAAAACAAGTGTTTTTGTATGAATTATAATCATTCATCGTTTATAACCCGAAAATCTCACGGCTTCTTTGGGCGATTCCGTTTACATATGCCAACACAACACCGTAATTTGTAATGGGAACGCCCTCCTCACGGCAGAACTCAATTCTGTTTATCATCGATCGCGAGTTTATCATGCATCCGCCGCAGTGAATAACGAGGTCATAGTCCTTCAGGTTCTTTGGAAAATCCTGATGAACGTAATAGTCAAACTCAAGCTCCCTGCATGTAAACTGTCTAAGAAGCTTTGGGATTTTTATCCTGCCTATATCCTCATGCGACACATTATGCGTGCATGCCTCCGCCATCAATATGCGACTTCCATCCTTCAGATTTTTTATAGCCTCGGCGCCGTTTATGAGCGCCTTTATATCTCCCTTCATGCTTGCCATCATCATTGAAAAGGAGGTGAGCTTTATATTCTCAGGAACAACAGACGCAACAAACTTAAACGCCTGTGAATCGGTGACAACCAGATCGATCTTCGGAAGCTCGTCAAGAGTCTCCTCAAGCTCTGTATCCCTTACACAAACTGCCTTAATTCCGTGATCAAGACAGTCCCGCAGAAATTGTACCTGCGGCAGAATAATCCTGCCCTTAGGCGCTTCGGAATCTATTGGTATTACAAGCACCACCGTTGAACCTGCCGGCAGAAGACCGCCTATCATAGTCTGCTCATCCGGCGCAAGTCTGCTGAGCCGCTCAACAAGTATTTTTTTCAAGTTTTCAATGCTGCTGTCATCATTGACGGATACAAAGACAGCGTCATTGTATTTCTCCGGCATATTATCGGTTATTAAATCCGCCTTTGTGAACACGAGAATATGTCCTATATGCCTTTTTTCGAAGGCGTCCCTTGCGCGGCCGTACGCGTCCTCGTCAAAATCCATGCTGTCCGCCGCATAAATTGCAAAATCCGTTTTTTCAAGAACCTTTTCTGTTTTTTCCGTGCGTTTGCCTCCTATAACAGTAGTATCTCCCAGTCCGGCAGTATCCGTAAGCGCAATCGGCCCGTAGGGCAACAGCTCCATAGCCTTTGTTACCGGATCGGTTGTCGTTCCGCGTTCCTCGGAAACAATAGCCATTTCCTGCCCTAAAAGCTTATTGAACAGTGATGATTTTCCCGCATTCGTGTTTCCGAAGATTGAAACATGCGTTCTGAACGCTAAAGGTGTTTTCTCCATTTTTATAACCACTAACTCCTTCATAAATCTGTTTTTAAAACATAACAAAGCCGTACTATGTACGACTCCGTTATCATTACTTGTTTACTGTATTTGCCATTGCGACCGCATCGTCTATTACAGCCGCATTTGAGCCGGAATATACCGGTATATCATATGCGATCGACGCATTCGGGAACTGTGCGAAAAGTCTCTCCAAAATTGTTGCCTGAGTGGTCGCCCATGCAATATCACCCGCATAGAGATGCACTCCCGGGTTATCCGGATTCCAACGCATCTTATAAAGTGTATTCTGCCTGTTGCCGTTCGTTGCATTTATATAATTCTCGCTTATCCACTTTGCGCCGCCTCTGATAGCCTCCGCCGGACTGGTCCAGCCCTCCTGATAAGCCTTTTTTGAACCCGATGAAACAACGCTGCCGTCATATGCCGCAATACCGAACATATTATAAACCTTTGTTCCGTTTACCTCCACACCTGAAGCCAACGTTGAGGTACCGTAACCCGTTTCAAGGCATGCATGAGCAACAAGGTACATTTCGCTCACATTATATTCCCTTGCCGCTTCTATGAATGTCGCAGCCTGACCACTGAGGGTTCCCTTGTCTTCAAGGAATTTTGCAAGCTCAGCTTCGCTTATACCATTACAATGCGACAAATCCATAAACTGATATTTGTATGCGCCTGAACAGAACTGGTTAGGATCCAGATGTCTTCTTACTTCCTCCGTTGTGGCTCCGCCGCTGCCTCCGGCATATACAAGCGGGGTCCCCTGCTGCTTCTGTACCATCTCATCAAGCGTCATACTGTACGCCGTGTATGTAACTCCGCTCGCCGCGATTGTATAGCTATGCCCCGCCGCGTCCGCAGTCTGAATATTTGCTATACCTCTTACCGTTATATCTACCGTATCACAAGGGCCGTCAGGACTTGTTGCCGTTATTGTTACCGTTCCTTCTCCCACAGCGTGCACTGTGCCTGTTTTGGTAACAGTCACGATTTTCTCGTCACTCGTTATCCAGTCCACCGTTTTATTTTTTGCGTTAGCCGGAAGTACAGATACAATTCCGTCCCAGCTTTCACCGACCTTAAGCGTCACGTTCTCCTTATTCTGAATTGTTACGCTTTCAGCCTTGATTACCTTGTTTATTACATTTACAAAACATTTGCCCGTAAATCCACCGTCTGTCGTTGTTGCCACTATTTCAGTCATTCCCGTGTTTACAGGCACAAGACCTCCGTTCTGGTCAACCTCTACAATATTTGTATCCTTTGAATACCATTGAATATTGGTATCAGAAGCGTTATTCGGCATAATTTCCGCCTTAAGTCTGACTCCCGCGTCAGTAGTATACAAATCTATTGTGCTCTTTTCAAGATAGAAGCCGGTTACGGGCTGAATTACCTGAAGATATGCCTTAGACTGCTGTCCCGTAAAGCCGTTTTTAACAGAAATTTCAATACTGCCCGGAGTTTTTGCGGTGATATTTCCGTTTTCATCAATCTCTGCAATTTCATCATTTGATGAAGTATATTCGAGAGTTGTATCCGGCACTGTCACCGGATAAAGCACACCGCTGAGCTTCTCGGAATTACCATTTTCATCATCCAGCCTTATGGTATTATCATGCCATGAGAGCATTATGCCCGCCCGCGGGTTTATTCCATAGAAAAAACCGCGGCTGTCTATAGGAGTTCTTGTAACCATATCCAGAAGGCTGTTCGGTGTATCCTGTCCGTCATTATGAGTATTAACAGCAACGCCCGACACAACCAGAATTGTACATAAAAAAGCCACAGGCTTTATTCCCGACCGTTTTTTAGGTATTTTATTAAAAGGTATTTTGTTTACTTTTTTAGCTTTAAGATTAACAGATACCATAATATATTGCCTCTTTATTTCATCAAATTATATTGTCTGTTTCTTTTATACATTATAATTGAATAAAGGCATATTGTCAACAATATGCCCATAAAGTTCAAAATTATTTTACAAAACGTTTTACTATATACTCATTTGCCGTATTTTCAAGCTTATCCTCCAAAGGCTCAAGTCCTTTAAAATCTATATACTTGCGCTTTAAGGCATTTGTCAGGATATAATCACAAAGCTCGGGATTCTTTGGAAGAAGCGGACCGTGAAGATATGTTGCGATAACATTCTTATATATAACACCCTCAGCTCCCGCATTTTCCTCATTTCCGTATCCGTATACAACCCTGCCCAGCGGCCTGTGTGAGCCTATATAGGTTCTTCCGCCATGGTTTTCAAAGCCTACTATCTTCTGCTTTATGAAATCTGCTTCAAGGACTATATTTCCGATAAGTCTCCCCTTGCCCTGTTCTGTGTATATATCAAGGATTTCAAGTCCCTCAATTGTTTCGTCCTCAAGCTTATAATATTTCCCAAGGAGCTGATATCCTCCGCAAACGGCAACGATCGAACCGCCGTTCTCCGCGAAATCGCGCAGCTCCTTTTTATGCTCAAGAAGTCTGGAGCATACTATTTTCTGCTCTCTGTCGGAGCCGCCTCCGAGAAATACGATATCAACATCGGATATGTCAAAGCCTGTATCATCGCAGGTATAGGAAACAACCTCCGCGTCAATCCCGCGCCACATCAGGCGTCGCTTCAGACATTCTATGTTTCCTCTGTCGCCGTAGAGGTTCAGAAGATCGGGATATAAATGCATGATTTTTATTTTCATTTATTCTCTCCCCTTTCCTTCTCAAGCTCTTTAAGAACCCCCTCTGCCGGGTACAATGCCGTATAATTTACAAGCACATAAACGACCTCACTGTCTGTTGAAAGAGCCTTTGTAACAGCGTCCTTCATGCTGTCCGTCATCATATCAACATCAATATCCGCATATTTAAAACGCAGGCTTATATCATATACCCTTATGCCGGTTGTTGTAAGAGTATTGAGATTTTTGTTCTTGATTTTATGGAAATCAACATCCCACAGCCACGAAACGTCTCTGCCGTCATTTGCAAGGTCGTTTATCGCTATTATAACATCCTTTTTACGCTCATCGGTATTCACGGTTGAAATCGCCTGATTAAAGCCGGCGGGATTCTTTGAAAGGCTCAGAATTACAGGCTTGTTAAAAGCAAACTCCTGCATTCTTCCTATCTGCGGCTTATATGCTTCAAGCAGCTTACCGAAATCATCGGTTCCTTCTCCCGCAATGTCAATCGCCGCATAAACAGCCGCAAGGTTATATATATTATAGAAGCCCTTATAATTGACCTCCATCGGCTTTCCGTTTATAGAAAACCTTATAGGAGTTTTAAGCGATACGTTTGTTATGTCATAATCCGGTACAGGTCTCTTATATCCGCATGACGGACATCGGAAGCTGCCGAGCTGACTGTAATGATAATAATCAAATTCAAGCTCTTTACCGCAGATAGGGCAGAAACGGCCTTCCTTTGTATCATCTACCTGCGGCAGAACCTTTTCCGAAATACCGTAGTATACCGCATCGGCATTCGGCTCTCTTCCGAACTGCACACAAAGCGGGTCATCGGCGTTCAGAACCATTTTTACATTTCCCGCTTCGGCAATAGCCCTTTTTATGATATTTACCGTGATGTCAATTTCACCGTAACGGTCAAGCTGATCACGGAAAAGATTTGTTATAACCATAATATCCGGCTTAACCTGCTTAAAAACAATAGGCGTATATGCCTCATCAATTTCAAGACAGGCATAATCAGCCTTTACCCTGCCAAATATGTCCGCTGCCTGGATATATGTTGTCGCAATACCGCTAAGCATATTTGCGCCAAGCTTATTGCACAGCACCCTATAGCCCTTTGCCTCAAGAGCAGAGCACATAAGGTTGTTGGTTGTTGTCTTTCCGTTCGTTCCGCAGGTAACAATAACCTTTTTTGTAACGATTTTGTTTATATCATTGACCAGTGTAGGACAGATCTTAAGCGCAAACGCGCCCGGACTTGCCGACGATTTTTTTCCGGCAAGCCTTCCTGCGGTGCTAAGCAGCTTTCCCGCCCAGATAGCTAACAGCTTTCTCATTTCCACGTACCTCTGTTAATAGTCCATTATTTTGATATTTCCCTTTGTCGCAATCAGATTGTTTGTAGCACATTCATAGCTTGCGCCGTATATATCATCCGCTGTATATGAAACAATATAGTCGCCGTCGCCTATAAGCTTTTCGGTAATTTTAACGCCTCCAAAGCCTATTCTTATCTTGCTGCCCTCGACATAGCTTGTTTCGTCCTTACCGTAAACACGGTAAATAGGTATAATTACATCGCCCGTATTAAGCTTTTTATACTCTCTCTGCGCCATTCCGGAATAGATATCCACACCATTCCAGATGCCGATAATTGTATACTCTCCGAAGCTGTCCGTAAGCTTTGACCTGCGGACGCGTATATTGGCAATTTCACCGTTATATACAACAGGGATTGAGTAGAGGTCATAGCATACATTCCGGCTCACCAGATACATTGAAACGGGCGTGCTGTTAAGTGTCGGCAGCCTTCCGCTGAACTCGTACACATATCCGTTTACAGAGCTGTCATAGTGGGTTTCATAATCACTGTAAAGATACAGATAGCTTGCATAATCTGCGCTGTACATATAGAAATTTACGCCTGTGCGTGTAAACAGCTCAGGATGGGTTGCTGTCAGCACATAATGTCCGTTCATATCGGGCGCTGCCGTCATTACATTTTCATAGGCAAGAGTATTATAATAGTACCATATAGCGCCGTTTTCCGGAGTATATGTTCTGTTTTCTATGTCCGTATTGATACATGTTTTTTCAATAAATGACATATAGCTGTTGCTCACACATATGTCCTCGTACCTCGATATCGCCCCTCCGTCGCGATGACTCGGATAATATAATCCGAGACCGCTTGACGCGCTGTGATATCCGCTCATGCATTTATATACAATCATCTCATCCATGATTGCCTTTATGTTCGCTGTTATATCTCCCATTGAATCGGAAAGACCGTCAACAAGACTTCCGAGGTCAATTATATTTGAATATCCTTCCCACGTAGAATTGCCGCCCATACGCTCCGCGTTATTCAATGCCTCAACGACATCTCTCATGCGGTAAAGATCATCTACAGACGAATCAAGCATACCACCCAGACCTTCAAACTGTAAGGAAAGCGTGGTTTCCTTTGAAAGATCCGTCACCGCCATTGACACCATATCGCTCTCCTGCTCAGAGACCCGACCCATTACGCCGTCACATATAACCTGTCCGACCTCTGCAACGCTTGCCTCGGGATAATTTGAAAGGAAATCGAACAAGCCGTTATAATCCCAGCCCGATATGGGCATTACATCCTCCGAGCCGACCATGTAATCCGCATAAAGCGACAATGCAGATGCTGTTTCTATGTTTGACATAAGGCTTGCATCAAAGCCTACAAGATCAAGCTTTTCGTCCAGTCCGCTGAGTACACTCTTCAGCTCGTCCAGCGAAAGGCTGTCATAATCATGGATAGAATCGAATGCGATACCACCCAGCGGTCCTGCCCCGTGATCCCATATAACCGCTATGTAACGCTCTGCCGGATATGTTTTAATTCCCCACGAAAGAAATTCCTTTAAGGTTTCACTCTCGCCCATATTAGCTGCCGGATTCTGATTTACAAGTCTTATTCCGTTTTTCTGAACCACATAATCCTGCTGATAATCACAATCAACATCATCTGTATGCCAGAAACGGCTTCCTCCGGTTTCAACAACAACATTTATATTTTCAGGCAGGTCGTATGCCAACGATTCAAGGACCCGGCTTCCACTTTCATATTCCTCCTCCAGAGTTGAACCGCACATATACATCATTACAGTCCAGCTTGTACCTGTTGAAGCCATTCTTTTCGATTCCTTCTGAACCACTACACCGCTGCCGCAGCCGCACAAAAACGACATAATCAACAATACGGCGGAGAATATAGTAAATTTCTTTTTCATAAATTCCTGCTTTCTCAAGATTTTTCCTATATGCTTTTCACTAAGCTTTCTATGGTCAATGCAATGAAGAAAGCTTAGCGAAAAGAGGCATTAACCGCATGCTTTAAGTATTATTAAAATACGAAGTACTTAATGCATGCTATATGTAACATACAAAAACAAAGGGCGACCCGATATCCCACGTAAACTACCGGAAATATCAAAGACCGCCCTTTAACGATTGTTAAATCATTCAGCTGCCGGTGCGCCAACCGGGCAAGTGCCTTCACAAGCGCCGCACTCAACACATGTATCCGCATCGATTACATATGCCGCATCGCCTTCTGAAATTGCACCAACCGGACACTCTGCTGCGCAAGCGCCACAGCTAATACAAGTATCTGCATCAATTTTGTAAGCCATAGTTTTATACCTCCTGAAGAATTTTTTTTAGACTTTCGTCTTTATATTGATTATACCACTCTTTTGCCTGAACTTCAAGAGTAATTTTAAAATATTTTATAAATATTTTCCCAATTGCTTTTACGTTTCTTTTTCACCTTTAGGCTGCTGAGGTTTTTTTCTATAATTTCTGTTCCTGTAATAATTACGCTTATCATTTTTCTCACTTTTTTCGGCTTTAGACTGTGATATATCTGTTTTTTCATCACTGTCAGGCTTCACAGGCTTTTCCTTTGACCTCTTAGTCTGCTCCTTTTTCTCGCTGCGCGGCTTTTGCTGCTGATCATTCTTTTTATCCTCGCTCCCCTGCCTGCTTCTGCTGTTCTTTTTTCTGGAGCTGTTAGTACGCTTTTCATTCTTAACAGGCTTTGCCGGATTGTCCTCCAGTGCTTCAAGGCTTTCAAGCAGCGCCTTTTCCTCTTTTGTGAATATCTCTTCTTCCGGCTCCGGGGCGCTGCCATCAAAAGGCTTTACATCGGCAACATCGAAATCCTTAAGAGTCGTCTCGTTCCCGGAATCAAGACGCACCTTAACCTTTCCCCTAAGAAGCGCTACGCTTGTTACTGTTCCGCGTCCTTCGGGCGTTGTGACAACAGCTCCCTGTTTCGGAGCTTCCTGTATAAGCGCCTCATAGGTATCCTGCTCATATTTCAGACAGCACATGAGTCTTCCGCAGGCACCCGATATCTTTGATGGATTAAGAGAAAGTCCCTGCTCCTTTGCCATCTTGATTGAAACAGGAACAAACTCACCCAAGAACTGCGAGCAGCAAAGATTTCTTCCGCAGACACCGATTGAACCGAGTGTTTTTGACTCGTCTCTTACGCCAATCTGACGAAGTTCAATTCTTGTTCTGAACACGGCGGCAAGATCCTTGACCAGCTCACGGAAGTCAACCCTGCCGTCAGCTGTAAAATAAAATAATATCTTATTGCCGTCAAAGGTATATTCAACCTCAATCAGCTTCATATCGAGACCATGCTTCTCTATCTTTTCAAGACATATTCCAAAAGCCTCTTTCTCTTTTTCCTTGTTTTCATTGTGCCTGCGCGTGTCCTCCTCTGTTGCAAGGCGCAGTACACCTTTGAGAGGCTTTATCAGAGCTGAATCCTCAACCTCCTTAACGCCTACAATAACCTCACCGTATTCAATTCCGCGGCTCGTTTCAACAACAACGCTGTCTCCGCGCTTTATATCAAAATCAAGCGGGTCAAAATAATACATTTTTCCGACCGGCTTGAATCGTACTCCAATAATCTTAGTCATTTATTTGTTCTTTTTCCTTTCCTTCTCTATCTTCTTACGAAGCTTTTCAGACGGCTCTATAACAACACCGCTGAGTCTGCCCTCTTTATCCGTATACTCTATATATAATAAATGTCTTTTGTTTATTATGCTCTTGCGCATATTATACGGATGCTTCGGAAAATCCGACGGCTTTGCGCCATATGCCATATTGGTTATATCCGTACATGCAAGCTCAATTTCCTTATTACGCTTTCCGATTGTACGATTAATTCTCAATTTCCCGTCAGCAACCTGATATGTGAATCGTGATGTATAACGTGTCAGAACAAAAAAACCAAACACCGCAAAGATAAGCAGCGATATTATTCCGCCTATGAACGGATACTCTCCATAGCTGTCAAAGGACGATGTTATAATTCCGCACGTAAAATAAAGGACTGCCGCCCATATAATTACATAGATAAATTCTTTGCCTCCGGCAGTTAATTCCTCCTTCATGCACACCCGCCTTTCTGTCGTTTTGTTTATTTAACTTCTATGCTTCAGCAGCATATATAATAATTAAATTATACTCCAAATCGGTTTTATTGTCAACCGTTACTTGTTAATCAATTCTGTTATATTGTTGATTTTAATTGAAAGAGTTCCGTCCTCATTTGTGATAATTTCAATATAATCAGGATTTTTGTAATACTCCGGCGGGAAGGACAGCTCAACTCCGGTATCTGTGGCAAGCTTTACATTAGAGGTCATCTTTTTCGTAAGGTATTTGCTGACCTCAACCTGCTTCGGTACCCCCGCCTTCTCTATTTTCTGCACAAACTCATCGCGCATGCCCGGCAGTCCTTCAAAAACCTTCTCGGCAACCGCATCGGTATCAACATATTCATAGTTGTTGTCCTCAATGCTCTCTGTTACATATTCCTTTATCCTTGCCTGTGTTTCTATCGTGTCCGCTCCGTTTTCAAGAGCCACCTTTTTCGCGATCCTCGTTACGGTGTTTGCGCTCTCTCTAGGCGAAATTTCATATTCGCATTCAAGAAGAAGGTCAGCTATTATATCAACGCTCTCGCCCTCTATTTTATAGGTTTTGCCTGCATATTTAAGCGCTCCGCTTTCAGGCTCTATAAAAGCGCACTCTGCGATTTTCTGTGAAACAGGCGGAAGTATTGCGTAATGGTTTATAATATTGTTCTTTATCTTTCCCTCCTCCTGAATCACAGTATGGGTCACACCTGTTTTGTTATCGCATTTGAGAATACCTATTATATCGGTCTCATCCATAACGAACTCGACAACAATCATATCGCATGACTTCGGTTCGTCAGATGACTTCACCGCATCATATATACGCTCCGCCGCGTTCTGGGAAAGCTCAACAAAGGTTGTTTCACCGTTTTTGTATTGCTCGATTTTCCCCCTGAATCCGCTGTTTTCCTTAAACTCAGCCGGTCTCAGCGATGCCGATTCATATATTTTCTCTATATGCTTTGTTATGAATGTGTTTATCTCCGCGTTCTCAATATCGAGCAGCTCATCCGAATATACATTCACTCCTGAGCTCATATCAAGAATATGTAATATTGCTTTTTTCAATCCTACTATCATTCTGTTGCTTCTCCTTCATTTATCGTTTCCTCCGGCACCGGCTCAGCCTGCGCCTCATCATTTTTATCCAATACCGGATTTCTGAAATTATATACCGCCGATGAAATATTTCTCATCTGCGACTGTGCTATGCCGGGGTCATCCATATCCTGTGATATTATAACAAGAATATAGGTTCCTGACGGCGCATATACAATTGCCGCATCGCCCTCAAGGTATTCCAGTTCGCCTGTTTTATTCGCCGTTTCAATTCCCTCCGGCACGCCTGACGGAATCTTATGCAATACCTCCTGCCTTTTCAGCAAATCAAGTATCTTTGCCGAATACTCCGGATTTATTATTGCGCCTTCCAGAATACGGTGCAGATATGTACCGCAGTCCTCAACAGATGTGAAGTTAAAATTTTTTCTGCTTCCCTGCATAAACTGTCCCGTACTTGTAAAGCCCTCGTCCTGTGCGACCCTTGTAACAACAGACATTCCGTTGGTATAGCTTCCTCCTCCGAGAATTTGCGCAATTTCCTTCCATGCGTCATTATCACTCCACGTTATCATGCGCGTAAGCAGCTCTTCAATATGATCGCTGTCATTCAATGAACCGCTGCATATCTCATTATATACCGCATGGATAACATACAGCTTTATAAGGCTTGCGGAATACACCTGATGATTGTTTATCTCTATTTTCTCGCCCGTAGTATAATCTTCAAAATACAGCGACCAGTCTCCGCTGCAATTCGCCAGCATTTCATTCAGCTGCTGCTCAAGCAATGAATAATCCGGCGCCGGCTCCGGCGCCGGCTCCGGTGACGGAGGTTCCGTTACCACAGCCTTCATATCCTCATCACCCTCGCCTGACATATTCAACGGAAAATATACAGTCAGAGCTGTGCATATTGCTATAAAGACCATTACAGAAAGCACCGGCTTCAATATACTGTTCAGTTTTTTCATTATATATCACCCTTTGGCTTGTCTCTTGTTATTTCCTTTACGAGCTCAATCAGACGATTGTTAAGCCCTGTAAAGCGTTTTGTATATGAATTATTGTTTGTCATGTTGGCAATTGTCCTGTCGCTTCCGACAAGAACTACCATGCTCTTTGCCCGTGTTATTGCCGTATAAAACAAATTCCGGCTCATGAGCATCGGTATATAGGAGCATACCGGCATAATAACATACGGAAATTCACTGCCCTGACTCTTATGCACAGTTATGGCGTATGCAAGATCAAGCTCATCAAGACCTGAAAACGGATATTCAACAGTCTTGTCCTCATCAAAGGTTATTATCATGCATTTATCCGAGGAATGAATACTGTCTATAATGCCCATGTCGCCGTTGTATATCCCCGTACCCTTTTCACCATCCGAATCGGTATACGGCATATCATAGTTGTTTCTGGTCTGCATAACCTTGTCGCCCTCGCGAAAAATCGTCTGACCGTATTTATATTCGGCGCGCTCTGGTTTGGGCGGATTAACGCAGCCCTGAAGCACCCTGTTTAGCTCAACAGTTCCGGTTATGCCCTTCTTCATTGGTGTCAGCACCTGTATATCGGTCACAGGATTAAGCCCATAGGTTTGGGGCAGACGCTTTCTGTAAAGCTCGGTTATGGTCTGTACAGAATTATCAGGGGTACGTCTTTTCATAAAGAAGAAGTCCCTTGTATGATCTGACAGCTCCGGAAGCTCGCCTCTGTTTATCCTGTGCGCGTTCACTATTATAAGACTTTCCTCAGACTGTCGGAAAATCCTCGTCAGCTTTATAACCGGAATCGCTTTTGAGTCTATTATATCATGCAGGACGTTTCCCGGACCCACAGAAGGAAGCTGGTCGCTGTCTCCCGAAAATATTATTCGTCCGCCCGGCTTTACAGCCTTCAGAAGCGCCGCCATAAGCGGTGTATCAACCATACTGACCTCATCAAGTATTATTATATCGTCCGTCAGAGGATGCTCCTCGTCGTGAGCAAACACATGCGCTCCTCCTGACAGCTGAGCGCATAACAGCCTGTGAATTGTCTTTGCCTCCCGCCCCGTTATCTGCGTCATGCGCTTCGCCGCGCGCCCTGTGGGAGCCGCAAGCGCAACCTTCAGATGCATACCTTCAAGGAGCGAAATTATTGTATTTATTGTTGTTGTTTTGCCTGTTCCCGGTCCGCCCGTAAGTATCATACAGCCGCCCGACAATGCCGTTACAACAGCGTTCCTCTGCTCCGGCGCAAGCGTTATCCCGTTATCGCGCTCAAATATATCTATTTCCTTTTCCGCCGCATCCTCGCTCATAGCGTATTTATTCTCCGCGAATGCCATTGTCACAAGGCGGCGCGCTATATATTTTTCATCATGATAATAGCTGTACAGATAGCACACATCCGTTTTATTTATAACATCAATTATTATATCACGCTGCGCTATCAGCTCCGCTATGCTGTTTAAAACCTCCTCCTCGCTGACCTTCAGCTCATACACGGTATGCTCAATAAGAAGAGATTTGGGCATATATGTGTGTCCGTTCACATATGCCGCCTCACGCAGAAAATATATAATTCCGCTGCTTATTCTCATCGGGCTGTTTTTCGGCAGTCCGAGGCTGCACGCGATTGAATCTGCGGTTCTGAAGGATACTCCCTCTACTCTGTCCGCCAGAGAATAGGGGTTGTCCTTAATTTTGTTTACCGCCTCGGGACCGAATATTTTATGAATCTTTACAGCAATATTTGGAGAAATATTGTATTGCTGCAAAAACATGATTATATTCTGCACGGCGCGCTGCTCGTTAAAGGATTTACATATTGTCTGCGCCTTCTCCTGACTAATACCCTTTATCATCGCCACCTTATCCGGCGCTGTTGAAAGGATATTGAACACATCCGAGCCAAAGGCGGCGTAAAGCTTTTTTGCGGTCGCCTCGCGCACGCCCTTGATAATACCGGAGCCGAGATATTTTATAATAGCCTGCTCGCCTGACGGCATTATCGTCCGGTACAGCTCTACCTTAAATTGCTCTCCATATTCATGATGCGTCACCCATTGCCCGGTAAGCTCCGCGTTCTCACCCTCCGTTATTGACGGCATATAGCCTACGGCATAGAACTGCCCTTCCTCCCTTGAGTCAACCTCGCATATAACATAACCGTTGTCGGGATTACTGTATACAATATTTTCAATTGTCGCGTTAATTATAATTCTCTCCATTTAACCACTTCTATCCCGTCACCGGAAAGTCCCGTAATTTCGGCTCCGGCTGTCTTTAGTGTCTTTATATAATCAAGCTGCTCCCGCGTAATCACAGCGCCTGTTACGATCAGCGCCGTTCCCGGCGGATATGCTGTTATCACCGCCGCGCTTATCCTACCTGCCGCCTTATCTATAGCTATTGTTTCCGTCTCCGCATACCACCCCTCAGACTGATTTATCGGCTGCGTATATACGGGAGGCGGCATAATTTCCGCTCTTTTTTCTCTCGGCTCAAGCATTTCACATATATCTCTTAATGCGCCGAAAAGCTGCATAAATTCATTATGAGTATTCCATGGTGTTACAATCAGTACAATATTAAGATAATCAGACATTTCAACATCTATCCCGAAGTGCTGCGAAAGCATTTCACCCACCTTAAAGCCTGTGGCTTCATACTCCGCAAAGCAGAGCACAATACGGGTTATATCGTCATTGTCAAGCACCCTTATTTTTGTCGCGCGTCCTATCGCCTCTCTGAACTGTCTGCACTCGTCAATTATATTTCCGTACCTTGCCTCTGCCAGCTCCGCCCTTGCAGCGTCAGCCGAAGCCGCGATGGGATAGGACGGACTTGACGTCTGGAAGGCAATCAGTGCTCTCTTTACCCGTTTTATATCTATGGCATCACCGCATACATGGAGATATGCAGCGCCTGTCAGCGCGTTGAGCGTCTTGTGCGCGCTCTGGCACACCATATCGGCACCCTGTGAAACCGCCGATTCCGGAAAATCCGGAGAGCCGATAAAATGCGCGCCGTGCGCCTCATCAACCAGAAGCAGAATACCCGCCGAATGGCATTTTTCCGCCAGCGCCTTTATGTCCTTCACTATGCCGTAATAATTCGGTGATGTAATTATTACAGCCTTTACATCGGGTGTTATTTCAAAGTCCTGAATATCGCGCGGTATAAGAAATTCACCGTCAAGGTCAACGGGAACAAATCTCAGCTTAAAGCCGCATATTGCGCATGTGTTTATAACGCTCATATGACAGTCCGATGCCGCAAGCACCGTATCTCCCGGCTTAAGAACCGATGAAAGCATTGTCTGTATACCGGCAGTCGAGCCGCAGGTTAGAATAAAACTTTCCCGCGTTTTATACAGTTCTGTAAGCAGCTTATCCGCACGCTTTACCGTATCGCACTCATGGTGCAGATCAACAGTCGCGGTAAGCTCAGTAACATCACATTGCAAAAGCTTTGGCGCAAGTCCCTTCATATTCTTATGCCCCGGCATAGCAAAGGATATTCTTCCCTTGCGGTGATAGTCCGTAAGTCTTGTGTATATAGGTGTTTCCATTATTTGTGTGTACTCCTTTTCTCCCATGCTATATTATACAAAAAAAATTTAAAATTGTAAAGACCTGTTGAAGTTTTTCTTAAAAAGTGGTACAATAAAGGTATACAAAGAAGAACGGAGATGGAAATTATGAATGTAATTGAAGCAGCAAAAGCAAGAAGAACAATAAGGATATTTGAGCAGAAGCCGGTGGATACAGAGGCTCTTATGCAGATGATCGACTGCGCGAGGCTCGCGCCCTACGGCGCAAATCTTCAGCCGCTGAAGTTCGCGGTAATCACAGACGAGGCGGAAAGAAGAAAGCTGTTCCCGCTCATAAAGTATGCAGGCTACCTTGAATGGAATCCGGAATTTGAGCAGTGTCCGACAGCCTTTATCGCTATTCTTAACGATACATCGCTTAAGCCGACAGATAAAACCGAATGTGACAGCGGCGCGGCGGGCATGAGCATCTGCCTTGCGGCAACAGAGCTTGGTTTCGGCAGCGTATGGCTCGGCGCGATTGACCGCGCGGGAATAAAGGCGGCTCTGGAGCTTGACGAAAAATATGATGTTACATACCTTGTCGGGATCGGGTACGCGGCGCAGGATGGCAGAGTCTACGACATGGAGGACAGCATTAAATATTACTTTGACGATAAGGAAAATGTTCATGTGCCAAAACGCAGTATGAAGGAAATTATCGTGAAAAAATAATTTTGTTTTTATTGAATTTATCGCATAAATATGTTATACTGACAGTATTAAAATATGTTAAGAACAGGAGGCAGATTTCATGGAAGAAGAAATCAAGGAAGCTGTAGAAGCAACACAGGAAAAGGCAGAAGATGTTATTGAAGCTGCCGCAGAAAAGGCAGAGAAAGATGCGCAGGAGGATAACACGGCTGCAAAGGAAGCAACGGTAGAACCCCAGGCGCCGGCCGAAGCGGAAGAGGAAGAAACAATAGGAAATATAAAAATTTCCGTTGATGTTGTTTCGACAATTGCAGGAATTGCAGCATCGGAAATAGAAGGCGTATCATGTATGTACACCTCATTCGCCGAGGGCGTTGCAAAAAGACTCGGCGCAAGAAGAAACGCGTCAAACGGCGTTAAGGTCGATATGGGCGCGGACAGTGTAAGCATTGACCTATATATAGTTGTTGAATACGGTGTTAAAATCCCGGAGCTTGCATGGAGCGTTCAGGAAAATGTAAAAAACTGCGTTGAAACAATGACAGGCCTTTCGGTTTCAAAGGTTAATATCCACATCGAGGGTATAAGCTTTGACAAAGAGGATGCAGCAGCTTTGGAAGCAGTGGCAGAAATTACAGAATAAAACATTGTCGGCATCGTCTTTTGCGGCGGTGCCAAAATTTTTTTGAAAAATCTTAAATTACTATTGACAAATTCTAAAGATTGTGGTATCATAACTGTTGTGTTCAAGAGAGCATATGCGTTCTTAGCTCAGCTGGATAGAGTGACTGGCTACGAACCAGTAGGTCGGGGGTTCGAGTC